>JBNNDZ010000243.1:0-8036 GCA_050285865.1 Puniceicoccales bacterium | reverse complement strand
GTTGAAAACACGAAACAAGTCTTCAGGCGTCATCGTTCTCCATCGCTTGCACGCGGAATTTCGCACCGCTTGCATCACGATAAAGGCCATCATCGCCAAGGGTAAGCATCAATGCTTCCGGCAATACTTTGTGTTGCAAAGTTTCCTCCTCAACGAGTTTGGGCGAGAGCTTCATGAGGATGGGAATTACGAGCGTAAAGAGCACCGCGACGATCGATACCACGGCCAAAAGACGATAATAGCCCTCGGCATCAATCCCAATCCATAGTGCCGCCAGGATCATCGCCCCGAGCAGCGCAACCAGCCACGCCACGACGGTCTGCGTCCATTGATACGCAACTGCCAATCGCGGCAAATGCATTAGGCAGGCATGCGCGAAACTGAGCCCCAGCACAATGAAAGTAATCGCCGCTTTCCAGTAATGCTCATCACCGTATTCGGCCCAAACTCCAAAGATAATGAATGCCGCAGCCAGGAAATTAAACACCGCACCGGCCCAACCCACCGTAGCATTGCCACGCTTTTCCACGTAGGCGGCGCACGCCATCGCGCAGATGCTGGCGGACGAAATGGTAAACGTGGTCGCGAGCGTTTTCAACTGCACCGTTCCCCACTCCCCGATGAGCACCGATACGATTGCGATCAACGCGGTTAAACCAAGAAAACCAATGAAGGTTTTTAGCAACAGTGTGCGTGCCGTGTGAAGATTCATGATGCGCTGTGTGGGTTAAAATTAGCAAACCGCCCCTCCTTCAGGAAGGTCAATGTATGGACCAAGGTTTCCTCGTGGCGGGTGATTAAATAATGATCGGATTGGACGATGGCAAAGTCTTTCATACCGTCGAGCTTCGCGCTTTCGACCGAGACCTTCCCGTCGTGCTTGCCCTTAAAAAGCCATGCAAACCACGGGTCGAGACTTCGCGTGCCTGCGATGACTCCTGCCTCAAAATTTGCCGCGCCCAGCGCACAGGGCGTCGCGTCGACCTCCGTGGTCAACTCCTGCCCCGCCGGTCCAAAGCGCCACTTGAAGAGGAAAAAATCCTTCAGCCAGTCGGCAACTTCACTGCCATGATTCGGCGGCGCAACCATTGCCACGCGCCCCAGGTTCACCGGTTGCGCATCACGCAAGCAAGCCCGCGCCACGATGCCACCCATTGACATCGTAACGAAATGCAGCGGACGATCCAGGTGGATATTCGCCTCCGCAATTGCCGGGCCAACGTGCTCATCCGCCAACTCGCGAATCGAGTAATAAGTGGATGGATATTCGATATTAATAACACGGTAACCAGCCTCACCGAGACGCTGGCGGATCAAACCCATGTGATTAAGACTTGGCCCAATCCCTCCCAGCACAACGACGGATTCACCGTCGGGGTTACCGGAGATTTGCACACGAATTATTGAAGGTGACCACATAACGGCTCCTTTGTATTACAAAGTTAATGGCAAAATTCGCCTAGGCCTGTTCCTCGGCAAGGGACTTGAGACGCTTCAAATCCAGCTTACCCGAAGCCAGTGTCGGGATTGCTTCAACGCGGCGAATCTCTTTCGGCGTCCAAAGATTCGCCAAGCCAATCTCCTTTGCTTTGCATCGCAAAGTTTCTTGATCGAGATCAATCACCGAAAAGAGCACCAGCGCCTCTCCCTTGGATTCATCACGCCGCGCGGACACCGCAATCTGCGGTGTTTCACTGTCGGCTACTCCAAGCGCTTTCGCGAGTTCGGTTTCGACCGAGCCATGCGGCACCATCTCACCACCGATTTTTGAGAAACGGCTCAGGCGCCCTTCGATAAAAAGAAAACCATCTTCATCGCAATGGGCGAGATCCCCCGTTCGGAACCAGCCGTCGGCATCGAGCACCGCTTCTGTTTTCTCAGGCTCATTCAGGTAACCCTGAAATACATTCACCCCGCGCAGATGCAGAATACCGGAGCGCGTAATTGGCAGGAACTCGCCGGTATCAGGACACTCAATCCGCGCCGACATCCCCACGAACATCCGCCCCACCGATCCACGACGAATACCCGTCGTCGCCGGGGCCTCACCATGCGCAGGCAGGTCAGGCACGTTGACCGATGCAACCGGCGTCGTCTCAGTAAGCCCGTATCCCTCCAGGTATTTCGAGTTAGGAAAGCGTGCTTCCCAAGCATCGTGAAAGCCGTCCGGCGTCTTTTCCGCACCGGCCACCACAATTTTCAACGTAGCAAGCTTGGCCGGTTCGACCCGTTTCAAATACGGCCGAAAGAACGTCGGCGTGCCCAGCAAAATACTGCACTTCTCCTGCTCAACAACATCGGCAGTCTTCTTGAAATCCAGTGGCGAGGGCGTCGTTACAATCTTTACGCCCACCCCAAGCGCAGTCCACACCTGCACGGTAAATCCAAAACTATGGAAGATCGGCAGGTTCGCCATCAACGTCTCCCCCTCCGGCAAGACGCCGCAATTGCCAACTTGCAGCACATTGCCAATCACGTTGCGGTGGCTCAAGATGACGCCCTTGGGGTCGCCATCACTCCCACTGGTAAAGAGCAAGGCTGCCTCTGCATCACCGCCTTCAAGCGCGACATCAAACGACTTCAGCACGTGCTTTGCACCGCAAAGTTTAAGCGTGATCAACGTCTTCAAGATTCGCCACTTGGCAAGGTCAGTGATCAACTTCCGTATATCGAGCGTATGTTCCGGCCAGGGGAATCCCGGCAGGCGTCCATCGACTTGCTTGCGCACCGCATCGGCGCTGATGACAGTTTTGAGCCCTGCTTTTTCGAAGCAACGATTCAGCGCAGCCTGACCCAGCGTGAAATTCAAATTAACCGGCACCTTTCCCGCGAGGGTAACCGCGAGGTTCGCCAAGACCCCGCCCAAGCCCGGCGGCAGGACGATCCCCACGCGCTTCTCCGGGCAAACCTTCCGGATCTCGCGGGATAGATTTAGCGCGACCGCAGCCAACAAACCGGACTTCATTTCCACGCGGCCCACGCTGTGATCGACCACCGCAATTTCGCCTGCGCGAGCGGTGAGCTTTTTTATCGTGTAGGCACCAAGCGATTCCTTCAGCTCCGGTTTTTGGGCGAAGGATTCGACTCCGTGGTCGAGGACGAGCTGGCGGGCTTCAGCAGCGGACATGTCAGTAGAAACGGGTTGGCCAATCGAGATGCGCACCGTGCGGCGACGCAACTGCGGCCATTTCCAAAAGAATCGACCGCCATCAAAACTGAAGATCGAACCCCACAAACCGTCAAGGTAAACCGGCACAACCGGAGACTGCGCCTTACGCGCAATCAGTCGAAAACCTTCCTGAAACGACGCCACTGCACCATTGCGCGTCAAGTGGCCTTCGGGGAAAATCACAACAGCCTCGCCGTCGTCCAGGCATTCGACCGCGCGGCGAATCGCCGAACGCGCCTTTTGCGGACTGACTGGCACCACACCCGCCAAGCGCAAGAGCCAGCCAATTACCGGCTTCGTCTGCAATGTATCGTTGCCCATAAACCGAAGTCGCCGCGGAGCCATCGCACCAAGGATTACGGCATCCATGTAAGAAACGTGGTTCGCGATCACCAGCGCCTTGCCATCATGTGGCATATTCTCCGCCCCATCGATGGTTACCCGGTAACGCATTTTTACGAGCACCCATGCGCCCCAAAAAAGCAGCGCTTGCGGCCAGCTCAAACCAAACGATCGCCGATGGCCATTAAAACGAACAAACGCCAACGCGGCCCCCACGGTAGCCGCTGCCAGCAAGGCGAGAACGAGCCCTGCCGAGCCGCCCAGATTCAACGACAACCACCCGCCCACAACGGCGAACAGCGAAATGCAAAGCAGCGTGAAAGGATGTGAGGATATTTCGGAGTGATTCATACCTCCTTTATTGCCGGAGGCATGCCAACGCCCGCTAAACACGACGCCGAAAACCCATTATCAATTAAAAATCAAACACTTACAGAATCACCAAAAGCAATAGTCGCCCAGACACATGTCGATCGTCCAATACATAAAACGACCAACTATACACAAAAAGCACACCCCTAGCATCACGCGACAGCGCGGTTGGTCCCCAACCGCGTTACATCACATAAGCCACCGTCACAAACACGCCCAATCCCACTACACAGCTACACACAGAACCCGATCAGGAAACCCAGGCCCAGAAATACCGCGGACGACCGCTCAGGTCCTTTTTCGACTCCGACTTTGCAAAGCCCGCCTCAGACGCCAATTGCGCCAGGGTATCGTGTTGCGCGATTCCCGTCTCCAGCGCGAGCAAACCACCGGATTGCAAATGCTTACGCGCTTCAGCCAAAATCTTTCGCAGGTCGTCGAGGCCGTCCGTGCCCGAAACGAGGGCACTCGTGGGCTCATGACGAACAACTTCCGGCTCTGCCGTAGTCATTTCCTCTTCGGTCAGATAAGGCGGGTTGCTTACGATTAATTCAAACGTGCGGGCTTCGAGCGCAGTAAACCAATCTGATTCAATAAATTCCACGCGCTCAAGTCCGTTGGCCGCAGCGTTTTCCTTCGCCAACGCAAGTGCATCGGGACTGAAATCGACCGCGGTCACGGCGGCATCCTTCCAGGCCGACGCCAGCGCCAGCGCAAGCGCACCAGTCCCCGTCCCCAGATCAAGAACCGTAGCGGGCGCGGCCTTAAAATAGTCAACGAGCAGCTCAGCCAATTCCTCTGTCTCCTGGCGCGGAATCAGCGCCCGCGCATCGCATTTCAGCTTCAGGTCAAAAAATTCGGCATCTCCAAGGATGTATTGCAGGGGCTCACGCTTACCCCGCCGGGACACCAGGGGGCGCAATTCGTCGAGCTGATCGGCGGTCAGCGGACGCTCAAACTGCAAATAGAGGTCCAACCGAGTGCACTTGAGCACGTGCGCAAGCAACCGCTCCGCATTCAATTTTGCCTCAGGAACGGATTTTTGTTCGAAATACGCCGTTGTCTTGCGCAGGATTTCGAGAACGCTTTGCATGAGCGTCCCACGACGATGCAGTTCAGCCGCGAAGTCAATAACCTGATCGCCAATCTGCGGGACTTGCCCGAAGATCATGGCCGCTCGCGCTCACGTGGTGCCAAGCCCATCGACAGCGTAGTGGAGGTGATTCTGGAGCGTTATAAAATTGGCAAGCCCACCGCGGAGGAAATTATCGTGAAGCATTGGAAGGAAATCGTGGGCGAAGAAACGGCTCACCGCGCCCGCCCGATGAAGCTCGTGAACGGCAAGCAGTTGATCATCATGGCGTCGAACTCGGTCATCAAACAGGAGCTACTGTTCGCCGAACGCCAGATACTGAAGCGCGTCCGCGCCCTCCCCGAATGCGGGGCCATCCGCGACGTCTCGATCCGGGGGTAGTAGTCTACTGGCTCGACAATACTCCGACTGCGGCTCTGCATTGCGAAATCGCTTGCGGAACAATAAAAGACCTATATTATGGTTTTAAATGAATACGATATTGAGTTCATTTACCGCCAGCATCTCGGAGTTGAAAAAGAATCCGAGTGGATTGCTCGCAGAATCTGACGGGCAGCCAGTCGCCATCCTCAATCACAATAGCCCAACCGCTTACCTCGTTCCTGCATCCACGTACGAGGAGATGATTGACATCATCGAAGACGCCGAACTGGCGAAGCTGATTGAAGATAGAAAGTCCGAGAAATCAGCTGCCATCGACGTATCAATCGATGACCTATAAGCTCAAATTCCTACCTTCCGCCTTGAAGGAATGGAACAAGCTTGGCGAAACGGTTAAGACGCAACTTAAAAAGAAACTCTCAGAGCGCCTCGAAAATCCGGAAGTTCCCGCCGACCGTCTCCGCGGCTTCCATGACCACTACAAGATTAAACTCCGCAGTTCCGGCTACCGGCTCGTTTACGAAGTTGAGAAGGAAGCGATCACTATTTGCGTGATTGCAGTTTCTAAGCGCAAGCGATCATTTGTTTACAAATCGGCAAACAAGCGGAAGGGCCGTTAATTTTTTCGCTTATCTTCACGCGAGCCCTGAACTCGTTAATCACCCTAAAACACGCCTACAGCTCGGTGAGTAAGAAGAAATGATGACCGCATCAGGAAAATCATTCTTCAGCAGCCAGGTGTAGAATAAGAAATTTCCGCCAAAGCCGTGTAGAAAAACGATCGTGTTGGTCGACTCCGACAATACCTCGGGGATCACAGCAAAGTAGTGGCCTTGTGTTTGCGAAACATCACTAAAGGAATAATCCAAGGTATGCCCAATGGCAGCGAGTTCGGGGTCCTCGGCAATCTTATCGTAAGTATATAAAAAGGTTTCTCGCAGCATTTTCTGCTGATCGGAAGTAACATCGGTTGCCTGATCACCGAAGGTCAGCACCGCCATAATAACCGCCGCCTCGGGCAAATACGGTAAACTTGCACGGAAAAGGTTGTACTCCCGCTGCATGCTGGGAGGGACCTCAAACACCGGGAATGTCTCACCCGTCGGAAAGTAGACCGACTCCACACGCGCCGCAGGAAGCGGTATTACGTGCATGGCTGCCAACAACAATAATGTCTTACAGGTTAAGTTCATGGCACCGCTCGATGGCGCTGACGCTCTCACAGCTTCCCTAGCCGTGCAATAAGCAAAATTCGTGGGTTAAATCACATTGCATGTAGCAAAAAATTCGTGACCACGAAAATACCTCAAATTTTTTATCCTTTTTGTAGATAATTACTTACGAACTTCCACAAAACCACTGGCACCGCCGTTGCATAATGAGGTGCCAGTTATGAGCACATTACTACTTGTCATTCTTTCAATCCTCTTACCACCCGCTGCGGTGGCCGTTAAGTCCGGTATCGGATTCCACTTTGTGCTGAATATCATCCTGACGCTTCTGGCGTGGGTGCCGGGCGTAATTCATGCCCTCTATGTAGTCCTATCCGGCAAAGAATAACTTTCATTAAACCCGAACCTAGAAAGATAAAATACCATGAGTCACATGACACTACGCGACCTATATCTCGAACAGCTTCAAGACATCTACAGCGCTGAAACGCAGCTGGTCGATGCCCTCCCGAAGCTCGCCTGGAAAGCACGCTCGGAAGACCTCAAGAAAGGCTTCGGCGAGCACCTTGAAGAAACCAAGGGCCAAGTAAATCGTCTGTTGAAAATCTTTGAACGCCATCCCACGGTGACTCCCGGCGGCCACACTTGTCAGGCCATGAAGGGACTCATCAAGGAAGGCAGCGAGGCCCTCGAAACTCAAGGTGAGAGCGAAATTGTCGACGCCCACTTGATCGCATCCGCCTACCGCGTGGAGCACTACGAGATCGCCGCCTACAAGACCGCCATCTCCATCGCACAGGCCCTCAACGAAGACGAAGACGTCAAGCTCCTGAAGGAAAACCTCAGCGAAGAAGAAGACACCAGCAAGGAACTGGAAAAAATGGCCGACGGCGGCCTCTTCTCCGAAGGCGTTCACGAGCAGGCCGTGAGCAACTAAGCTCGCAATCGCGAACACTCTTTATAACAAGCCCTCCGAAAACTCGGGGGGCTTTTTGTCGTCCCCATCCCCGCGACGTCATCGTGAGGCTTTTTGTCGTAGACAAGCCAGCAGGATTCGTTGCGATAGGCACCTGAGAAATCACGACGGGCAGTTCACCCGGAGAATGATCTTTAATTTTTAATCGTTAATCATTTACCTGCTTCCCATGGCCCATACGGAAATCGACATCGACAAAGTCGCCAAGCTCGCGCGGCTCGACCTGACCGACGAGGAAAAGCAGACCTACGCCGCTCAACTCGGCCAGGTGCTCGAGCACATGGAAAAGCTCAACGCGCTCGATCTCGACGGCGTGGAGCCGACGGCACACTCGTTCCCGCTGAACAATGTCCTCGATGACGACGAATCCACCGAGCCCTTCACTCCCGAGGAAGCCCTCCGCAACGCCCCCAAAGTCCGCGATAACCAAGTCGTCGTACCCAAGGTAGTCGAGTAAATCGTCCTTAGTCCGTAGTCCTCGGTCCATAGTCGAAGTGACCGAATCAATGACTCCACTTCTGCCATCTGCCT
>JBNNDZ010000242.1:0-6856 GCA_050285865.1 Puniceicoccales bacterium | reverse complement strand
TTGCGCGGCGAAACCGGGTAGCGCGGTTGGTCCCCAACCGCATGGTGCCCAAGCGGTCGGTTTATCCCTTACCTGATCCGCTTAAGGCATTTGATGCAGCAGCGACTTGGTCTTCGTTGCCGAAATAGACCGACGCAATAGAGCTGCCGCCCTCGGCAGGATAGAGCGAAACGTGAGGCCAGCCCTTGTGCCGGATGTAAAGGGAGAGGCGGAACGAGCCTTCGCCTTGAGATATCTGCACACTTTGGCCCGGTAATGTTTGGCTACTGCCGTCGCCCTCCGTTTGTGTCACATACGCGGCAAGGGTCGCACTTGAAAGACTGTTTAGCTTATAGTGGCCCGAGACGACGACCATGTCGCCGATTTCATAATTGCCGGAGGTTTCCACGCGTTCGATCACAATGCGGTCCTCCGCGTTGTCGTGCCGGTTCCAGCTCACATATGGCGTTTCTTCCAGCGCTTTAGCGACGCAACTGAGCGCGGCCAATAAAAGAACAAGGCAAGCGAGCGGGGCTTTCACGGCTTAAGTTAGTGTAAAACTCACTTCCCGCCTTTGCCGGGTTCGACGGACCAAACGGGGGGTTCCTTGAACTGGTCGGCGAGCTTTTGGGTGGTGCGTTCAAGGCGGGCCGCGAGTGTTTTAATGATTTTCACCGCGATTTGAGGGCGCTCGGCAATGAGGCTTTCGACGTCGGAATCCGCGCAATGCACGAGGCGGCAGTCGGTTTTGGCGAGCACGGTTGCGGTGCGGGGCTTACCGAGAATGTCACCCATCTCGCCGAAAATCGTCCCGGGGAACATCAGCACGTTCAGGAGTAGACCGTCCTTATAGATTTCCACGGCACCGGATTTCAGGATGTAGAAACCCTGCCCCTGTTCACCTTGTTCGATGATGGTGTTGCCGGCCTGCACTTCAAATTCGCGATCCATAGTAGCCTCGGTTCGATGAAAATCAGTGAATACCATTATATCGCATCGGGGCAAGCACTTCTCACGCTTGCTAATTTACACGATTTAGGCACAGTGATCGGCATGAATACCGCCAGCCAGTCGATTCGAGTGGGTTTGTTTTTTGTCCTGGGCGTCGCCCTGATCTGGATTGCCTATGAAACCTTGTCGGGAACGCGTCTGGAGCGCGCCGACGGTTATCGGCTGGAGGCGTCGTTTGAAAATTTGCAGCAGTTAAAGGTAAGTGACGAGGTCCGGATGGCGGGCGTGCGCATTGGTAATGTCGCTGAAACCCGGCTCGACGGGACTCGGGCGGTGGCGGTCATCCTGATCGATTCGCCCTACCAGATTCCGGCTGACTCCGAGGCAACGATTACGACGGCGGGCCTGCTCGGCACGAACTACGTAGCGATCGTCCCGGGGACGAGCCCCGAAAAACTGGCAGCGGGCGATGCGATTGTGACTTTTAAAACGCCGGGCTTCAATGACGTGGTGGCCGAAGTCGGCAAGCTCGGTGAGCGGATGGACCAGGTTTTTGCCAAGGTGGAAACCTCGCTCGATGACTTTAGCGCGATGGCGGGCGGTGGTAGCGAGAAAGCTGCGAGCGGCCCGAGCCTCTTTGAAAACATCAATGGACTGATTTCGGACAACCGCGAAACGATCACCCGCACGCTGACGAATTTCGACAAGATCAGTGCCCAGATTGCTTCCGGTGAAGGCACGATTGGCAAGCTCGTCAATGAACCCGCTGCTTACGATCAGCTTCTGGCGACCGCGACGGACATTCAAAAGGCCGCCAACGATGCCTCCACCTTGATGACCGAGGCGCAGTCGATCATGGACCAAGTGAAGCGTGGGGAAGGTGCACTCGGGGCCGTTATTTACGACGAAAAGACCGGTGAGGACGTCAAATTGGCCATTTCCAACGTGAAAGACTTTTCAACCAAGTTGAATTCCAAGGACAACTCACTGGGCCGGTTCCTGTCCGACGACGACCTCTACGTGCAGGCGCAGGATACCCTGAGTAAGGTGAATGGTGCGGTGAGCCGGTTTGATGATAGCGGTCCGATCACCGCAGTTGGAATTCTTGCCAGCGCGCTGTTTTAATTTCGTTCGTAAGGCGCTTATTTTCAGTGCTTTGCGAGATTCTGGAAAATTATTCAGATTTTTCGACCGATTTTTTGAACGAATCTCGAACAGGGGCCGTCTTACTTACTGTAGCTAACAACAGTTAAGCTAGCATCAGCGTTAGTTTCAGTCTAGTTTGTAGTTTGCATTTAGGTTAGAGAAGGCCGTCCCAGCAGGGGCGGCCTTTTTCTGTAGGCACTTGACAGCTAGGGCTTTACAACGTCAGCACTGCGCGCCAGGCTGGCTTTGTGGCTGGATTTCGTAGCTATTATCCCGTTGGTGACCTGCAAGCTGGCGCACTGGCCTCGCTGGACGCGGCAGAAAGTCGCCATTTGACGAAGGCGCTCCGCGCGAGGCCGGGCGATGCGGTGACGTTGTTCAATGGCACAGGCGCGGCGTGGG
Organism: Puniceicoccales bacterium; assembly: GCA_050285865.1. GTDB lineage: Bacteria > Verrucomicrobiota > Verrucomicrobiia > Opitutales > Cerasicoccaceae > Cerasicoccus. The sequence goes on along the minus strand of JBNNDZ010000242.1, from coordinate 4,378 downwards.
AGGGCGTGTTGGAATCCACGGGTCGCGAAACAACGGTCCGTATCGAGTCCCTGTTGGATATCCCGAGCCCGCAGGCGCAGGTAACGTTGGCTGTTGCCATGCTGAAGGGCAAGGCGATGGACGCGGTGATTAAGGCGGCGGTCGAACTGGGTGCGTGGCAGGTCGTTCCTCTGGAAACCGCGCATACCGAAGTGCGACTCAGCGGTGAGCGAGCCGAGGGCAAGCGCGAGCATTGGCAAACGGTGGCTAATGAGGCGATGAAGCAGTCCGGTAATTTGGCCGGGCTGGCGGTCCAGTCACCACAACCGCTCGAAAAATGGCTTGTTGGGGAATACGCATTTGGAGCCCGTTTGGTGGCGAGTCTGGAGCCTGATGCGGCACCGATTCTGCGTTGTGTGCCCCCGGGGGCGAAGTCGGTGGTTATTTTGATTGGCCCTGAAGGTGATTTTTCCCCCTCGGAATATGCGGCGATCGCGGGGGCAGGCTACACGCCAGCGAGCTTGGGGCCGCATGTGTTGCGGGCGGAGACGGCCTGCGCGAGTGCGCTAAGTGCCGTTTTGGCTCATCTCGCGGTCGGGCAATAGTTTTTGCAGTGGGATTATGAGGGTTTACATTCACGCTGGCGCATGGTAATTCATTTCGTTCAATTCTCCCAACTGCTACAATACGTTTATGGACTCGCCTGAATTCTCCTTGGCGCTTGCCAAAGTGCTTATTTCCGCCGCCTGGGTGGATGGTGAAATCCAGCCCGCCGAGCGGGACTATTTGAAGGATTTCGTTTTTTCACTTCCGCATATGACGGCAGAATCCTGGGATGGGCTTGAGACCTATTTCGAGGAGCCGGTGGATGACACTGAGCGCATTTACTTGCTGCAGGAGCTTCGTCGTCTGTTGACGCGCGACACGCAACTGCACCTCGTCACGAAATCCGTCCGCCAAGTCTTTCTGGCTGATGGGCGGGTACTGCCGGAAGAGGTGAAGGCGGCGCGACAGATCACCCGTATTTTACAGGGCACCGAGGAAGATTCGGACTTGGAGATGATCAACGTCATGCGCGCGCACCTGAATCGGTTGAAGTCCAACTACAGTGCGACGCCGTTTTCTCAGGTGGGTGATGCAGATCCTGTTGCCGGTTTCCCGGAGTCGGTAGGTAAATTTTTTGCTGAGCAAGGCATGGTGATCAATGTCACCGATCAGGAACGTGATAAAATTTGCCTGATCGGTTGCCTCTTGGCGATTGTGGCCAATGCCGACGGCTCCCTGGATCCGAGCGAAAAGCAGGTCGCCAAAGATTTCCTACTCCGCCGCTGGAAGTTTTCGCCCGAGGTGACGGGTTACATTTTGCAGATTATGATTTCGGACCCGGCGCGTGACCTCGATCTATCGCTCATTGTGCGGCGTCTGTTCGAGTCGACGACCGAAGATGACCGTGTGCTGCTGCTCAAAACAATGCTGGCGATCTCGGCGGCGGATGGCCGCATTTTGAAACAGGAGATCGACGAGTGTTACCGCATCGCGCGCCTGTTGAAATTGCCTGCCTCCGACATTGAAGACGCGATGATCCACATTCCGCGCTCACGTCAGGTGAGTAAGCCGGTGGAGTAGGGCGGTGGTATTTCTTTGGGAAGACACCAGCGGCCACGGACTAGGGCGTTCAGGCAACTTTCTCGCCCGTGATTCTTTGCATCCTCAAAATGCAACTTCACATACTCCGCGAGGTTGGCAGCGTAATGAGGTTTCCGGCATCACCCGTAGCTGAAGTGCTCGGCAGCTTCGGGCTATAGTGTCGCGTCAGCCAGCGACTAAGCCCTTCGAGCCCAGGCAGGAGCACGCGCTCGGTGATGTTGGCCTGGTCGAGCTTGTCGCGGATTTCCCATTTCAGCTTTGCCGGGATGATGACGCGGCTCCACATGTCGGGGCGTTGGCGGAGCCACTCATCAAGGCAGAGTGCCGGGTCGCTGGCCACGGAGAAAAACGCAAACTGGTTCACAATACGGTCGTCAATCGAAGGTGGTTCCAGGAACAGCAGAAACGGTTCGCGTTGCAGGCCTGCTAGTTCCTCGAAGCTGCCAATGGTCTTATAGAGCATTTCCGTGGTGAAGACATTCGCCCCCTCCTCGCGCAGTCGGAGGGTTAGCTGCTCGGGCAACAGCTCGTGCACGCGGACGTAATTCAGGGCCCAGATGGCACCGTCGCGGTCAAAGGTGGAAATGTCGGCCGTGGCAAAATGCAGCGCCACGTAGGGCGAGTATGTCCAGTCTAGTAAACGCGTTGGCAGGCCGTAATGCTGGGCGACCGCCAGCCAGTGCCAGAGTGAGTCGCGCTCGACCACGCTGCGGTGCGCGTATTTGCGGAAGTTGCGTAGAAGGTGGCGTTCCAACTCAACGAATGGGCCGCCGAGCCGCATCAGTGAGGTAATCAGGTTTTGTGAGCGGTCGGCCATGCCTCGGTAGGCATTGCGGGAGCGGTGGCGCTCTAGGTCGCCATCCCACGCATCCGCGAAGAGCACCTCCTGCAGTTCCGCCCAACTGTTGATTTCGATTTCGTTCGCGCTGCCGTTCAAGATGCGCGCGAGTGTAATCGATAAACGTGGCGCCGGTGTGACGCCTGCGCGACAAGCAAGTGACTACTCGACGGTAAAGACTGACTTGGCCAGACCGCGGTTGCCGCGCTCGTCCACGGCTTCAAATACGATGCTGTGATGGCCTGGCTTGAGACCGGGAAACGTCAGGCGGAAGACTTCATCGGTCGAGTCAAACAGCAGATCCGTCGGGATGGCGTCCACCGGTGACTTGCCGTCGAGTCGGTAGTTGGCTGAAACAATGACGCCCCATTCGTCGGTGGCGTTGAAGACGAGGATCGTCTCGCCATTGTCGCCAGTGGTCTGGTTGTGCAACTTGACCGCCGGGCTGGTGTTGTCGATGAGGAACGGCTGGCTGACCAGGAACCCGCTGCGTGTTTCGCTGGGCAGGTTGCTCGGCGCGTCGTTTGCGGTGATGCGAAACGCGTAAAAGCCATCGGGCAGGCCGCGCGTGGGGGTGGAGAATGCTTCGTTGGGGAGGTCGTCGGCCATGGTAATCCAGTCCGCCTCGCCTTCCGGTTTGAGGGCGACGTTGTAGCGCAGTTGGTCGCCATTGGGGTCGATGGCACGCCAGGCTACGGAGATCGCGCCGGTTTCCTCGGCCACGACGATTTTTTCGTTTTCGGGAGCAGGCTTGGATAGCGCTGCGGTCGTTTTCGCCGCGGCGGCGAGTTCTTTCGCGTTGATGGTTTTGGGGTTGGCGCTGACGTTGGTGACAATGTTCAGGCCCGCCGGGATGATGTTAATCGTGCTGACCAATGGTGCGAGATTGCGGGCACCATAGTAGGCGGTGAGTCCGCGCAGGGTGGCGTCAGCTTGCTCAAAGCCGACCCGGTATTGCAGGAAACGAGCGGGCGGGGAGGTGACTCGGCCTTCATCGAGCGCGGTCCACTTACTCCAGGTGTCATCGGGCTCAGCGGCATTGCCGGAGCGGGTTTCAATCGCCAGCCCGGCTGATTTCGTGGGCATGCCCAGTGGGCGGAGGCTGCCCCAGCGGGCGACGGTGGAGGCGTCCAGCGGCTTTCCGGTAAAGAGCGGCTTTTCTGCCGGGCTGTCTACCAGCTCGTAAACGGCGGCGGGGTTGCTGGTGAAGACGTAGCGCTTCTTTTCTGCGCCGACATCGGTGAGGATGACGGTGATTTCTCCGCCGCGCGGTGCTTCGTTGAGCAAGGACCATTCGTCCGCACTGGTAACCGAGTAAAGGCGGCCATCGTTATCTGAGCCCACGAGGAATGCGCCGTCACTGGTGGGGGTCATGAATTGCAGGTTGCTGCCGCCGGGGGACCAGACCGGGCTGACAAAGCCGTCGGCGTCGAGTTTGAGCAGGAAGCTCGGCGCGCTGGCGGGTGCTGGGTCGCCGCCGCTGGAGTCGTCTTTGTCGCCGTCTGCTTTTCCGTTGTCCAGGAATTTGGCAAGTAGCTTGGCGAGGTTTTCCGGGGGATTGCCGTTGCCGCTCTTTTTGTGCCACGTGCTGAAAAAGATGTCCTCGCCGATCACGGCGACATTTGCAATTTCGTCGGTGCCCGCGCTGTAGAGCACCTCGCCTTCTTTTTCGGCGGTCACGCGGTAGAGATAGGCGTCGGGGCCAGAGCCGATGATGAGTGCGCCGTCGGTGTCCCAGGTCATCCGGGTGAAGTGCGTGCGGTCGCTGGTAAAGTATGGTGTGACTTCGTCGTTGAGTTGGTGGTCGGGTGTGAGTTGGTAGATATTCGCCTTGGCACCGGTGGCGACGTAGAGATTGCCGTCCTGGCCAAAGGCCATGTCCCAAACGTAGATTTCCTCCGGGTCAAAAAAGAC
>JBNNDZ010000241.1:0-3255 GCA_050285865.1 Puniceicoccales bacterium | reverse complement strand
AGGCTTGGCCTCAAGCCTCCGCCCTGCTCATTCTTTTCACCAATTCACTAAACGGAGTCTGAGGCCAGACCTGCTTATCACCACTCATCCCCCTCATGGAACTCATCTCTCCGGACCGGTTTCCCCAGCGGGACCCGCAGTCGCTGACCGCGTTTTTGCTGCACTGCCGAGAGCTGGCGCGTAAGCGTCACCACGCGCAGTTGGCCAGTATTTCACTGCGCGTGCGGCACCTCGATCCGTTGGCGGTGCTCCAGTCGATTTACGAGCCGGAGGAGCGGCACTTCTATCTGGAGCGTCCACAGAGTGAGGAGGCCATCGCCGGGGCCGAGGCCATTCTGGAGGCCACCTTTGACGGGCCAGACCGCTTTGCCCGCGTGCGTGCATTCGCCAACCATGTGCTGGAGCACGCCGTGGCGATTGGCGACCTCGACGCGCCGTTTGCCGGGCCGCATTTTTTCACGGGGTTCACTTTTGCTGACGATGTTGAAGGCGATGATCCCTTCTTTGCACCTGCAACGGTGTTCGTGCCACGCTGGCAGGTCGCCCGGCGTCAGGGCGAATATGTGGCTACGGCCAACCTGCTCGTCGAGCCCGACAGCGATGTCGCCGCTTTGTCCCGCAAAGTTTTGGCTGCCCACGCGAAGTTCGGCCGCTTCGATTATGACGACTTCCATGAAGACGGCGCGCCGCCGCCCTCTGTGGTTGAGCGCGAATGCCTGGGTGGGGAAGGTTGGTTTGCCTCGGCGGTGGACCACGCTCTGCAAAATATCGACCTCGGCCTTTACCGGAAAATTGTCCTCGCGCGCGCGGTCGAGTTGACCGCCGACCAGCCCTTTCGCCCACTCGAAACAATGGCCCGACTGCGCGAACGTTTTTCGTCGTGCTACTCGTTTTCCATCGCCAACGGCAAGGGGCAGAGCTTTATCGGGGCAACGCCCGAGCGGCTGCTTCGGGTTGAGTCCGGGCGTCTCTACACCGAGGCTTTGGCGGGCTCGGCACCGCGCGGTTCTTCGGCCCGGGAAGACGCCACTTACGGCGCGGCGCTACTGACTAGCGACAAGGATCTCCGCGAACACCAGTTCGTCGTCGAGTCGATTATCAAGCGTCTGGGAGAAGTAGACCTCGTCGTAAAGCCACCGAAAACGCCGCGTTTGCTCAAGTTACCCAACGTTCAGCACCTCTGGTCGCCGTTGTCGGTTGAGTTGACCCATGAGCAGGATTTCCTCGCCGTAGTCGGTGCGCTGCACCCCACGCCCGCCGTCGGAGGTCAACCGCGCGAAGCCGCTCGGGCCGACATTGCCAGCATCGAGAATTTCGACCGTGGCCTCTACGCGGGGGCGATTGGTTGGTTGGATTTCCACGGCGACGGGGAGATGGTCGTCGCGATACGCTCGGGTTTAATCGACGGCTGCCGGGCGCGGCTTTACGCCGGTGCGGGCATCGTGGCCGGTTCCGAGCCCGACCGCGAAACGGCGGAGACGGATTTGAAATTGCGCCCACTACTTGATTCGCTGGCCTGACCCTTTCCGTTCGTTAAGGTTATGGAAATCGAAACTGAAAGACTGCTGCTGCGTCCTTTTCGAGAAGTGGATCTCGACGACGAATTCAGCGTCGTGGGTGACGCTGAAACAATGTCGTTTTACCCCAAGCCTTATTCGAAAGAAGAAGTCGCCAAGATCATTGCAAAGAATATTCAGACATTCGAGACATCCGGCTATGGGCTGTTCGCGGTGATCGACAAACGCAATGGCGAGTATTTGGGCGACTGCGGCATTACAATCCAGACCATCAACGGTGAGGAAGAATTCGAGGTTGGCTATCGCATTCGAAAAGAACATTGGGGCCAGGGGTTCGCGCCGGAGGCAGCACGGGCGATCGTCGCATACGGATTCCAAAAGCTCGGACTGAAGAAGCTTTGCAGCTACATGGCTAAGGATCATCATCAGTCCAGAAGAACCGCGGAAAAGGCCGGTATGACGCTGCAGAAGGAATACCGAAATCAACGAAATCGAGATATTCTAACCACGGTCTATGTGATAGAAAATAACGACTGACACACTACACTTGCCGTTGATCCCTTGCTCACTTCTGCTGAACCATTCCCCGCCATGCACCCTTTATTACGCGCCAATCAAAACACCGTCTGGGGCGGACTGATCGTCGAGGCGCTTGCGCACTGCGGACTCAAGCGCGCGGTGATCTCGCCCGGGTCACGCTCCACACCACTCACGATGGCCTTTGCGTTGGAAGACCGCGTGGAGTGCACGGTGATTCTCGATGAGCGCAGTGCGGCGTTTTATGCGCTGGGCTGTGCCAAGGCGACGGGCGAACCCGTTGCGCTGCTTTGCACCTCGGGCACGGCGGCCGCGAATTATTTGCCCGCCATCATCGAGGCGCATTACAGCGGCGCGCCACTGATTGTTTTGACGGCAGACCGTCCACCGGAACTGCGCGACTGCGCCGCCGGTCAGACCATCGACCAGGTGAAACTCTTTGGCGACTACGTGCATTTCTATCACGAGATGTCGTTGCCGCCGATGGAGCCGGTGCTCGGTGAACGCCATGATTACGCGATTCGCATGGTGACGCATGCGTATGGCGTGGCGTTGAATGCCCGGCCGGGCCCAGTGCACCTGAACGTGCCGTTTCGCGACCCGCTGGCCCCGGTCGAGGGGAAGCTGGGCGGACCATTTCCCGCGATTAACAAAGCGCGACTGCCGTTTTCCAAGGCCCTGGCTGCGGTCGCGACCAAGACGACTGCGGAAGCACTGCCATTCTACGAGCGGGACGACCTGCTGGTGGTTGTCGGGCCGCCGGATGCGAATTGGAGTGAGGAGGAACGGTGCACCATCGCCCGCCTTTGTGCGCGACGGGGCTGGCCGGTCATTGCCGATGTATCCTCCGGCTTACGCGGACTCGGGGCCGAATGCGGAACCCTGATTGGTGCGTATGATTCCATTTTGCGTGACCCGGTCGAGCGCCATGAGCTGCGGCCGGGCGCATTGCTTTTCATCGGACCACTGCCGACCCGCAAAATACTGCGGAGCTACCTGCGGGAAAATGCACGGCTACCTTCATGGCGACTCGGCACGGGGCAACTCAATGTCAATGCGAGCTATGGGCCGGTGGTGACGGTTCCTGTTTCCCTGTCTGCGATCGCCGTTGCTGATGGCGACGAAGCACCACCGACAGCTTTGGCTGGGCGCTGGTTGGAAGCCGAAGCCAACGAACGCCGCCGTTTAAAGAAGCAACTGC
>JBNNDZ010000240.1:0-6981 GCA_050285865.1 Puniceicoccales bacterium | reverse complement strand
CTCATCGACGTTGGATTATTTTGGCCACGGGTTCGTGATCCTCGCAGGGCCGGATGGCGCGGGCTGGTCTGAAGCTTTGCAGGACAAAGCTTGGCCCGCCTCCGACCGATTGCCGACGAAATTTGTTACCATTGGAAAAGCTGAAGGTGACCCCGACGGCCGTTTTGCTACGCTCTATGGAATTCAGTCCGACGGCGTGGTGCTCGTCCGCCCCGACGGCTACGTTGCGGCCCGGATAGCGTCCTTAAAGGATAGTTCTCCAGCTGCCCTTGCCGCTGCCGCCCAATGTGCCCTGGGTCGCTGAGAGTTTGGTGGCGTTGAGGGCACGGAAGCACAGTGGGACCGCGGTCGACGAGGCCTGCGTCGAGATTCGCAAGATTTGTAGCGTTGATGTGGTAGCGAAGTTTACTGCCATCGGCGGCACCTTGATCACGCTCGAGCTCCTTCACTGTAAGGCTCCTTGCCATGCGCGACCTTCCCGTCTCTGCAAGCAGAGGCACCCCTCCTTTTGAAGAAGTGGTGCTTTCTTAGTGGGCGCGTTGCTTGAACGGAGTGTATGCGCAAATGGCAGTGTTGGTTTGCGATCCCTACCTGTGACCGGCCAGCGCAACACCCTTATCCAGCACCACCGCTTGGCAAGGGGAGGTGTTTCAGCTTGCGGAAACTGAGAGATGCGCGCGTCGCTGAAACGGGGGCAGTTCAGCTAAGTTGAATGTGCCTTTGCCACTCATGAACGAAATCCAATAAATTGTAAAATTGCATATAATTGCATTTGACAGGGGTGGTCAGATTTGATTCTTTTGGTTGTATTCTACAAATATTAACTCAGTTAGCTTAATGAAAACCCAATCCGTTCTTCCCTCAATTATGGTGGCAATGTTGCCAGCGATGTTGTCTGCCCAAACCATATTCTTCGACGATTTTAACAGCTATTCTGTTGGCCAAGCCAGTCTTGATGCTACCTATGAATCGCGTTATACTAATACGTCAGCTTCCATCCAGATCACGGACACATCCGGGCTCGGTGGCTCCCATGCATGGAGTAACTCGGCGGATAATCAAATTGTTCGCAAAGATATCGGTATCGACTTCACAAATGGTGCAGTTTTGGAAGCCAGTGCTTCTTTCCAATACAATGGTTCGGGCGGCATCGCTGGTCCACAATTGGGTTTCACCCTTACGCCTACGGGTAATGTTACCGGCGCTGGTGACTTAAGCGGCCGCTTGAATAACAATGCTCTCCAACTGCGACAGAATAATGGAACCGTTTCTACCGGTGCTACATTATCCTTAACCACGGGCGAATGGTATCAGATTGTTTATACATTACAAAAGACTGAGACCTTGGATACGTTTGCTGCAACTTTGAGCGTCTACAATTCAAGCAGTGCAGGTGTTGTTGGATCTGTTGTCGGTACATATTCAGATACCATTACGGACGCTACTTTTTACGCTGACAGCGACATCTATTTCGTATTGCGCGAGAATACGAGCATCGCAAACATGGATAACTTTGCCGTTACGCAATCCGCAATACCTGAGCCTTCGACTGCGGCCTTATTGATCGGAGCAACGGTTCTTGGAGCACTGGTGTATCGTCGTCGTAAAGCCCAGTAGTGCTACGCTCCCCAGGAGAACTGAGGGGGCAGGCCAAGGTTTAAATTTCTAGTCCACTTGCTCTTTGTAATGCAAAGGGCACCGAGATATTGATTTAAAAAGCCTGTCTCCTACTCTTGCTTTGCTCACAGCTTCTCTTCTGTCGATCCCTGAACAACAAATGGTCGACTTCTGAATTCTGATCTTCAAACCTTTGTTTTCCGTCTGCCGACCTCCGGCTACGGGCTTGAGTTCCAGCCGATGGGGCCGAGGAAAATATTGCCGGTGGGGGAGAGGCGGAAGTTGGTTACCTCGCTGCGCAGGAGCACGATTTGTTCGGCGTGCACGAGGGGGATGATCGGCAGGTCTTTTTCCCAGATTTCCAGTGCTTGAGTGTATAGCTCAGCGCGGGTGTCGGGGTCGTCTACGCGGCGGGCAGCGTCGAGAGTTGCGTCCATTTCCGGGTTGCGGTAGAAGGAGAAATTCGTGGCCGCGCCAGGGACTGCTGCGCGACTGTGGAAGAAGGTCGACAGGAAATTATCGGAATCGCCGTTGTCACCATACCAGCCGATCAGGGCGACTTCGAAGTCGCCGTTGCGGAGAGTTTGGAGGTGGCTTTTGAAGTCGCGGGTTTCGATTTCGACTTTGAGGCCGACCGCCTCCCAGTCGTTGCGAATGAGCGAGGCCACGCGTTGCGGGTCCGGGAAATACGCGCGGGCGGCGTTGAATGTGCTCAGCACGATGGGCTCGTTCAAGAGTTCGGGATGCTCGGCCAGGAGTTGTTTCGCGCGGTTCGGATTGTAGCGAATGGGATGTGAGAGCGTGTCGGGCTCGCCAAGGAAGCCGGGTGGAATCGGATAGTTTGCCGGGACCGCCGCGCCATCCAGCGCGAGCTTGGCAATGGCTTCGCGGTCAATCGCCATCGCCAGGGCGTAACGCACCTGCGGGTCGCGCCAACGCTCGGCCTCGGACTGGATCGCGAGGTAGCCGACGTTCATGCTGGGTGCGCGGTATAGCTTGAAGTCGGGGTTTTCGGCCAGCGAAAATGCCTCTGCCGGTTGCACGCCGTCGATGCCGTCGACATCGCCCGATTGCAGTTCCAGTGAGCGGACGGTGTTGTCGGGCACGGTCTTGAAAACGATGCGGCTAAACTGCGGTTCGTAGGCCCAGTAGTCCGCGTTTTTCTCCATGACAACGGCTTGGCCGGGTGCCCACTCCACGAAGCGGTATGGCCCGGTGCCAACGGGGTGATGCGGGATTTCGGCCGGGGGCGTGTTGGGGCTGATCAGCCACGCGGGAAAGATCGCCAGAGAGTAGAGCAGCGTTGCGTTGGGCTCGCTGAGGCGGAATTTGAGCGTCATCTCGTCGACGACCTCAATCGCCGTCACCTCCGGGTAAAGGAAGTTCCAATAAGAGTAACTCGCTGACGGCAAATGCGCGGGATGATTGGCGTCCAGTTGACGGCGAAACGTGAAGGCGGCGGTCTCGGCGTTGAGCGGGGTGCCATCGTGAAACGTGACGCCATGGCGCAGCTTGAAGGTGTGCGAAAGACCATCCGGACCAGACCAATACGTCTCCGCCAGCCAGGGCTCGAGCTCGAGAGTTCCGGGTTTAAACCGCAGCAGGCCTTCGCACATTTGGGCGAGGGTGTTGACCGATTCGCCATCGTCCACGTCGGCGGGATCGAGCTTTTGGGCGTCGCTTCCACGGGCGAAAACGAAGGTGTCGGGACGCGCCTTGTGGGCCTGGGAGCCGTCGCAGCCAGCAAAAATAGCGAGCAGTGAGGCGAGCAGTAGTGCGGAAAAATGCTTCATGCCGGATCATGATAAAAGCCCCGGATTGTCTGGCCGACAAGCTGGAAAATTAGCCATCCAGGCGTATCCATTCACTCGCCCGGGTGCTGTAAAGCCAGCCTTCGACGGGACGGTTGAAAATCGCCGAGAGCGCCTGCACGTAAGCCCCCAACTGACGCCCATAGGCGCGAGTGAGTTCTTTGGCAGGGTTTTTGCCCACGCGGTCTGTTTTCCAATCGATAGCCCTCAGGGTACCGGAATCGGGGTCTTCAACGAGCAGGTCGATGAAGCCATCGTAGGCGAAGTCGGGACCGGTGTCACTAAGTGGATACAAATCGAGTGTGGCTTGGGCTTCAGTTGCTTCGGGCCAGAGCAGGGAGACTTCCGCCCGGGTAATACGGTTCGGCTCATTGACCCAAGGAAATTCGTTGCTGGAGAGGAGCTTGTGCCATTCGATTGAGCCACGCTCCCGGTCCGGGCAATCAGGGAGACGGGTCGCAAGAAATGACTCCCAAGCGGCGCTGGGCTTGCCCCAGGGGGCGCATTCGACGGCGTTATGCCACCAGTTGCCGTAATCGGCTCCCGTGCCGCCAGTCGGAGTGCGGATTTCGGGATAACCGGGCTCGGAAGAGAGGTCGCTTTCGTCGCGTTCGTGGGCGCGTGTCGTGGTCGAATGACGGGCTAAGCTACTTGGGATGACGCGTTGCGGGAAAGTTAACTCCGATACGTGAGGCTCATTGGATGGGCCAGCGCGGAAAATAACTGGTTGATCGGGCGAGTCGGCGGTTCGTGCCGGGTTTTTGTCTTTAGTCGGTGACTTATTTGCTGTGAAACCAGGCAAGTTGACCCAAGCTTGCGCGTTGGGGCCGTTGTGCGGGACATTCCAGGTGCCCAACCACGATGACGAAGCTGGCTTGGCGTAGAGTGCGTCGGCGTCGATGAAAATCAGGCGTTCGCGGGCACGGGTCCAGGCGACATAGGCGAGGCGGGCGTGCTCGAACTCGGCTCCGGTTTTGGCTTCCGCACTGCGCTCGAGGTGGGCGGTTTTATCGAAAGCTACGGCGGCGGGGTGTTCGGGATTCGCCTGATAAAGCATGGGATACGACGAGTGCGGCGGGCGGTGCTCCCGGAAAAGCATGGGCGCAATCACGACCTGCCATTGCAGCCCCTTGGACTTGTGGCAGGTCAAAAGTTGAATGTGATCGGGCTTGGGCTCGTCGAGCCCATCGGTTGTTCCGAGGGAAGCCACCAGTTCGCGGGACCACTCGCTGAGACTTTGACCCCGCTCTTCTGCCAGCATGGCATCGGCGTTGAGGCGGGCAAGGAGCTTGTCGACTCGGTATGAATCATTGCCCGGTAGCGAATTAAGCCGTTCACGGAGCTGCACACCTTCGATCAGATTGTGAACTGCCTCGCTGAGCGGGGCAGTTGCGTTGTCGCGACGAAGTTGGTTGAGCAGCTCCAAAACTTCGGTCACCGACTGGAGACTAGTATCGCGATAATGGCAGGCGATGTCTGAGTCTGAGAGGGCGAAAAGCTCGCGCAAAAGCCCGATGAGCTCGAACTGGTCCTCGGGGTGGCTGATGACATGAAACAGCGCGGCAGACCACGTCCAAGCGGGTTCGCTGGCACGGGTCTCCGCCCGGGAGTGGGCTTGAACCGGGAGTCCGGCACGGTCGAGCGCCCCGGCCAGGGTATCGATCCAGCTGTTGCGACTGGCAAGTATGGCGACCTGACTCCAATCGGTGACATTGAGCGCGTCCGGGCCGGTTTCTGCTAGCCATTGTGCGATGGCGTCGGCCTCCGCGGTGGCTTGTTGGTCGGGTTTAGGCTTTTCCGGGAGAGTGGGGTCGTGGGGGAGTCGAACGCGCTGGACCTGTCCCGGACCGGCGTCCGGACGAGTGGTTAATTCCACGAATTGGGCCTGACCGTACTTGGCATCCTGGGGGCGCAGGATGTGCGGGAAGAACTGATTGACGGCGGCGGCGACGGCTTGATCGCAGCGCATGGTCACGCTGAAAGTGATCTCCTCGACACCCTTGCTGTCCAAGAGGTTATGGTGGATTTGCCGGTAAACTTTGGGGTCAGCACGCGAGCTGTAAATGGCCTGTTGGGGGTCACCAACTTGACAAAATCGTCCCGGTGGTGGCGGTGCTTCGATATCGATCTGTTCCGGGCTGCGCCAAACGGCACCGGCCACATTGAGCAGGATGAAGTACTGTAACCAGTCGGTGTCCTGAGCCTCATCGAGAATAACGATTCGGCCCGAGTCGCGAATCGCCTGGCCGACGGTTGGGTGCTCCAGCAGACGGGTGGCGACGGCAATCATGTCGTCGTAAATGATGCTGCCGCGCGCAATGCGGAACTCGCGAAACTCCCTGCCAACGGAGGCCGCGAGGTAGAGCGCCGCCTCGCCGAGCCAGTCGCGCAATGGCCGCCAGGCTGCTTCCCAAGTGGCGACGAACTCCTTGCCTCCACCCCCACATTCGGGGAGCGGGCAGGGGGGCTCGGACGGGTCATTCCAAGCGGTTTGCCAGTCCTTGGCGCGGCGGATTGCCTCGTCGATATAAGCCTGTGATTTTGGAGCGGGTTTGCGGCCTTCAGGCTCGAAGTTAATGACCGGTGATAAATTGACCGTGGGCAGCGGCGGTGGCTCAGGCGCATTGGGGATGCGGGCACCAAACTGGTGGACGAGGCCCAGTGTTTTCGGAATCGAGGCCAGGCGGGAAAATGCGCTGCGGGCTTGCTCGGGTAATGGCGAGAGAATGTTGTCACTGGCGCGGACAAATTCACGCCAGAGGGCCTCGTTTTCACTGGTGAGGGTGAAGGTCGGGGAGAGCCCGGCCAGGGGGCCGTAGGCGCGCAGCAGCTCCAGGCAAAAACTGTGAATCGTCCCAAAATATGCCTGTTGGAAACGGGTCTGGACGATGGGGCCGACGTTGGCTTCGCGTAGGGCGGTGGCGGCACGGCGGCGCATTTCGCTGGCGGCTTCGCGGCCATAAGTCACCACTGTGAGACCCGTGAGTAGCGATTCGTCGCGTTTGGCATCGGCCCGGGCGAGGGCAACAACGCGGTCGACAATGGCCGTGGTTTTCCCGGCACCGGCCGATGCCATAACCGAAAAATTGCGGTCAAGTTCACCTTTAAACCGGTTACGAGCAGGTTGGTCGGCCAAAGGTGGCCGGTTGTCGGGGGGAGGTGGCATCGACTGCTACGTCGCTTTTGCTTTGGCTCGGCGTTGGCGCAAGTGCCGGGCCGCGCCATAAAACAGGTAGCTCATGAACAACAGCGCAAACGAGAACTGCCAGAAGAGAAACAGCAGCACGACAGCCACAATCAGGCCGATGAAATGCTCGATGTTCAGGTGGCTTTGCCAGTCGATGTGCTTGAAGCTCGGGTAGCGCACGGCACTGACCATCATCCACGCGATTAGCAGCATCAGCGGTGGGAGTAGCAGCTATGCGGTCGACCGTGCGCTCAAGCTGCTCTACAATCCCAGTCGCAAGGGACGGGGACTATTGGCCAAAATTGGCGGCCGCGACGACCACCGCGCGGTTACCCAGGCGTTGGCGGCGAGCGAGGAGTTTTTCAA
>JBNNDZ010000239.1:0-3812 GCA_050285865.1 Puniceicoccales bacterium | reverse complement strand
AAAGCTGAAGCTCATCAGCGTGCTGGCGACAGGCCATAACATTGTCGATGGCGCGGCGGCGCGGGATCAGGGAGTGGTGGTTTGCAACGCCCCAAGCTACAGCACGCAGTCCGTCACGCAGCACACGCTGGCGCTGATGCTGGAGCTTTGCAACAACGTGGCGCTGCATTCCGACAGCGTGCATGCGGAAGACTGGACGCGCTGCCCGGAGTTTACTTATTGGAAGAAGCCCCTTGCCCAATTGACCGAGATGACCGTTGGCTTTGTCGGTTGGGGTGAGATTGCCCGTTCGGTCGGTGCGCTGGTCCATGCGCTTGGGGCCAAGGTGATTGCCTATTCGCCGAGTCGCCGGAACGCACCGGATTGGTCGCCCTTTGCCTGGGAGGAGTTGGATGCATTGTTCGCCAAGTCAGATATCCTTTCGCTGCATTGTCCGCTCACGCCGGATAACGCCGGGATGGTGAACGCTGAGCGTCTTGCGGCGATGAAGAAGTCGGCGTTCCTCATCAACACTGCCCGTGGCGCGCTCGTGGATGAGTCTGCCCTCGCGCAGGCCTTGCGTGATGGAGTAATTGCGGGGGCGGCGTTGGATGTCGTTTCCAATGAGCCGATGTCGCCGGACAATCCATTGCTGGGAGCACCGAACTGCTTCATCACGCCTCACATTGCATGGAGCAGCCTTCCAGCCCGCCTGCGCCTGTTGGAAATCACGGTGGAAAACATCCGTTCGTTCCTCGCCGATCAGCCGCAGAACGTCGTCAATTAGCAGGCTTTTTTCGGATATATTTCCGGATATCCGGCCAACCGGCCACCGGCTTTCCGCTTAGGGGCCTTCGATGATGGCGAGGGTGAGGTCGTCTTCCATCTGGATGTCATCACCAATGATGCGCACGCGCTCGGTGATGGCATCGGCCTGGTCTTGCGGGGAAAGGTCGAGCGTCTCGGCAAAGAGGGTTAGTAGCTCTGGTTCGCCCTTGGCTTCGAGGATCTCCGGGAGTCCGTCGGTAAAGAGGAACATCCGGTCGCCGCTGCCCAGATAGCCACTGATGTTGGGCGATGAGGGCGAATCCATCAGGCCAATGGCCATGCTCTCATCAAAATTCATCGACTCGAAACGCGCTTGCTCTTTGCGCCAGATGACGGGCGTCGGGTGCCCTGCGTTGGCAGCAACATAGGCGATGCGGTTGTCTTCCGTCAAAATGAAGTGCCCGCAAACCGTAGACATGAACCGGTTGGTGAACTGGCCAAGTAGCTTGCGATTGATTTTGTTGACGAAGTCATCGGGATTGCCCTCGTAATCGCCTGCAATCTGATCCGTCAGGTGGCGGACGAGGACCGTATACATGGCGGCGGAAAGACCGTGCCCACAGACGTCACCAATGAAGAAAAAGGTAAATTTTCCAGGGGTGATTGGGAAAATGATGATGTCTCCGCCAACTGCTTCCATTGGACGATAGGAAACACCAATGCGCAGGCCGTCGAACTCCGGGATGCGCCCGGGGATCATCAGCTTTTGAACTTGGCGTGCGCTTTCAAGGTCACGGGAAAGGATTTCGTTTTGGTGGCGGATCAGCTCTTGCGCGTCGTGCTGCTCCGTGATGTCACGCGAGATGCCCATGATCCCGGCTATTTTACCGGATTCCAAGAAAAGCGGCATCTTGGTTGTGGAAACCCAGGTAACACTGCCGTCGGGCCAAATTTCACGCTCCTCTTTATTGATGATCGGCTTGCCGGTCAGGATGATGTCGCGCTCGTCCTCAAAGGCATCTTTGGCGTGCTCCGCATCGAAAAAATCGAAGTCCGTCTTGCCGAGTAGTTCGCTGGACTCTTTGCAGCCGTGCTTATTGGCTAGCGCAGCGCTGACGACGAGGAATCGGCTGCGTAAATCTTTGAAATAGACACGGTCCGGAGTCTGTTCCATAAGCGCGTGAAACAGCTTGCGGTCCCCGGGGACCAGTGGTCGCGCTGAGGGGTCATCAGACATTCTGTTAAACGCTAGAGGCGTAAGTCTCAAAATCAACCCATTTGCGGCGATTACTGAAAAATTTGGAGCGCATCTATCTACGGTCTGGCGAGTTCGAGGTTTTAATAAGCCAGACGCTGAATCATTTTCAACATCTCGGTGTAAACGGCCGACTCGTCACCGTTGATAATGGAGACCATCTGGCGCACGGCATCTTCTTCCTCGGGCGCAATCTCACCGTCGGCAATGAACAACTGGTTGATGGCCTGAATGGCGAACCGGCGGTCTTTCTGATCGGATATCTGATTACGCATGTCACGCAGGTAGCGAATGCGTTCAGCCTCATAGACAGGGCGCTCGATCATGGGCTGGAGATCTGTCCAAGTATTTTCATCAATGCCGGGCATGCGAGAAATGAAGTCCCGCAGGAAGTTCTCTTCCGCGGGTTGCACCACGCCATCCACCCATGCGGCGGCAATCAGTACCTTGGCTACTGCAAGTGATAATTCGGTGTTAATCATGGGGTTAGATGACTAAACTATCTAGCAGTAATGCGCCTGGACGGCAACCTCTAATTCCCTAGTGCATGCGCTACTCTTCCTCAGAGAGGGCTTTGCGGTATTGAGAGAAATCTACGGTATTGGGATTGGTAAATGTCGATCCGATACCTGAGGTTTGGCTGTAATCGAAGCGGGGGGTCGCGGAATGGACTGGTGATTGTGTCGCGCTAGCTGCCGAGGTGGTGGACTTTGTTTGAGGCGCGGGCAGGGCGGGCAACACGTCGCTGACCCAAGCAGCAGATTCCGAAACGCTTTCCGGTGCGGCGATCAAGTAACCATTCGTGCCAACGGCATGTGCCGAGATTGAGACGGCGGTTACCGCAAAAATGAGTCCGGTGAAACGAAGTTGCTGATCCATGGTCGTGTTCTACGGCAGAGTGGTGGGACGGGCAATCGAAATTCCACCAGTCCAATCTTGCTACAGAGCGCCGGGTGCTTACCTTCGGCGGCATGCACTCAATGACTGGATATGGCCGCGCCCAACTTGACTGGCAGGGCCGCTCGATCGCGCTGGAAGTTTCATCCGTCAATCGGCGGAACCTGGAAATCACCACTTCGCTGCCTCGCGAGTGGCAAAGTATGGACCGGGTGATCGGTGATTGCATCCGCGGACGCTTCGCTCGGGGGAAATTCCACGTCCAACTGCAAGTCCGACGAGATGAATCGGCAGGCGCTGCGTGGGATGCAGCGGGTATTCAAAAACAATTCGAAGCATTGCGGGACATCGTTGAAGCCAACGGTGAGCAACTTGTAACCGACGGTAATTTCTGGCTTCGCTTGGCGGCCAATGCGCAGGAAAACGAGTCGGAGCCTGATTGGGAAAAGGCTTGGGCCGCGATTGAGCCCGTGCTCAACGAAGCTTTGGACGCGCTTGGTACCATGCGACTCACCGAAGGAAAGGCTTTGGCTGACGACATCCGGGCTCGTCTCGATCAGCTCGACGGCTGGCGCGGGGAAATTGCAGAGTTGGCGAAGGAGTCACCCGTTAATTACCGGGAGGTGTTGATGGAACGCCTCAAGAAAGCCAATTTGGAACTCGATCCGGACGACGAACGTGTCCTCAAGGAGATTGCGATTTTCGCTGACCGTTGCGACGTGGAAGAAGAACTAACCCGTCTGTCCAGTCACTTGTCCCAGTTCCGTGAAGCGATCGAGGCAAGTGAGCCGATCGGCCGCAAAATGGATTTCATGTGCCAGGAAATCAACCGCGAGGTGAACACCATTGGCAGCAAGGCAAACAACCTCGAAATCACGCGTTTGGTGATCGACTGCAAGAACGAGCTGGAGCG
>JBNNDZ010000238.1:0-9756 GCA_050285865.1 Puniceicoccales bacterium | reverse complement strand
GGTCGCCTTCTTGGCGGCGCGCTTGCGGGCGACCTTCTTCTTGGGAGCGGGCTTCGCGGATTCGTTCTCGACCTCGTTAAGGTCCAGCAATTGCTCTTCGGTGTCACTCATAGAAAAATCAATATACGTCCCAAGTTTGCGGGCAAAAATTGATGGGCCGATCCCAACGAAATCGGATAATACGGACAAACAAATGAATCAGGGGAGGCTTCGTAGCATCGTGGATGCGCGCTTTACTTGGCGCTGCAGGAAATCCAAGCTACCGGAATTCGAGACGACCACGTCAGCGCTAAGCGCTTTCTCTGAGACCGGTAACTGATTCCGAATTCTGGACATGGATTGATCATGGTCAAGCCCTTTAGCAGCCAATCTTGCTAACTGTTGCGCCTCATTTGCCTCCACGCAAAGCGTGACGTCGAACTGCTTCGCGAGGTCTTTTTCAAACAGCAAGGGGATTTCGACCACCCAATCGGTATTTGGTTCCGCATCCAGTGCTCCTTGCCAATGCGCCCGCACCCGTGGGTGCACCTGCCCTTCCCACCAGTTCAGCTCAGCCTTGTCGTTAAAAACCTTCTGCGCAATATAGGCCCGGTTCGCCCCATCAGCGCCAACCGCTTCCCCGCCCCACCGTTCACGCAACGCCGCATGCAATTCCGAGTCGCTGGCGAGCAGTTCACGGACCACTTCGTCCGTATCCAAGCGACGCCATCCCAGCTCAGCAAACATCCGTCCCGCCGACGATTTCCCGCAACCAATGCCGCCTGTTAAGCCGAGTTTCATTGCTGATTCGAAGGGAGGAGGCGGTTGGTAAGAGGCAGTAGGCGGTTTGTAAGAGGCAGAAGGCAGAAGGCAGAAGGCAGAAGGGAAAAGATGGATTGAAAGCCTATAGCGAAGTGCTGCAACAGTGCGCGACATTCAACAGTTGGCAGCATCCAATCAAACTGGACACTTCTGCCTTCTGCCTTCTGCCTTCTGCCTCTTCCTTCCCTCATCAGCCTTCTGCCTCTTTCTCCCCCCATCATCCCGCCTCCGGCACGTCGTAGGCAAACAACCGGCATTCGAGCGCGCCGTTAAACAGCTTCCATTTCTCCTTCACCGGCAATCCGACGAATACTGCGGCATCGAGCGCTGCGGTGATCAGCGACGCCTTGCCGCCGGGAGCTGTTGCCTTGAAAAATGCTCCCAAATCGCGATAAACGCCGTTCAAATCATCGGGCTTCAATCGTACCCCGTAAGGCGGATTCGTCATGACCTGCGCTCCAGGGTGGTAGAGCTTTGCGCCCTGAAAATCCCCTGGATGGAGCGAAAATGCCCCCGCCGGAAAACACTTCTGTGCGATGCGTTGCGCGATGTTAAACGAATCCCGGTCGGCCTCAAATCCAACAAACGGAATCTCCGCCTTACGCTCCTCTTTGCGCAGCGATTCCTTTGCCCGGCGGAACGTTGATAGATTAAAAGTATCCCAGCGCTGAAACGCAAAATCACGGTCGATGTTCGGCGCAATGCGGTTGGCCAGCAGGTAACCTTCAAACAGCAGCGTGCCGCTACCGCACATGGGGTCGATGAGCCCCGTTTCGCCAGTCCAGCCGACCAATTGCAACATACCCGCCGCGAGGTCTTCCTTGAGCGGGGCTTCGCCGTGTTCGCGCCGGTAACCGCGCTTGAAAAGCGGTTCGCCAGCACCATCGAGGTAAAGCGTCACCTCGTCCTTCATCGCGAAGGCGACGACGTGCACATCCGGGTCGCGGGTGGCGATGTTGGGCCGTTCGCCGGTCAGCTTCTTGAAGGTGTCGACGATGGCGTCTTTGATGCGGTAGAGCGCGAAACGCTCGTTCCCCAGAGCCCGCCAGTCACCTTTCAGGTCGATGCGGAGCGTCGATGTGGGCGCAAACAGCTGATGCCAGTTCACCTTTCGCGACTGGAAATAAAGCATGTCGGTATTACGCGCCTTGAAGCGTCGCAAAGGCTTAAGCACCGACAGCGCCGTTCGCAATCCCATGTTTGCCTTGTAGAAATCCTCCTCGCTGCCCCGAAACGCGACCATCCGGTTCCCGACGAAGGCAATTTCCAGCCCCCACGCACGCAGCTCAGCCTCAACGACTGGCTCCAGGCCCGCGCGACAATTCGCAACAAAGTAATCCGGCTGACTGAGGGCGGTTTGTTTCATAAACCGGTCAGACGATCACGAACCTGCGTCAACCGCGAGCGAAAGTTGTCGCATTTGGTGAAAATGTTGATCCCCCGTGGCCAAAACAAAACCATGCTGTACGCAAAGTGCTGCAATCCAGATATCGTTAGTGGGAATGGGTCTTCCTGCCCGTCGAAGCTGCAGGAACAGCTCTGCATAATGCACCGTCGTATCAACGTCAGCATAAACAAGCTGCACGATGTCCGCCTCTAAAAATTCCCGCAAGGCAACTAGGTTTTTCTCCGTCTGAGCTCCTAACGCAAAACCTGAACGAAGCTCGGCAAGGACCACGAACGGAATGACAACGCTTGCCGCGGCAGCCACCGCGCTCGACCACTTTCCAACGCGCCGAAAATCAGAATAAGCGTTGGTGTCCAGCGCTAGGATCATTGCCATAGCTCGCGATCAACGCGTTGCGATTCCTCGGCGAGGAATTGGTCAAACTCTGGATCAAAGGCTGAGTCACCGGCGAACTTGAGCAAGGCAGCACCGGGTCCGGGAGATTGAATATCGAGCCCCTTGCGGAGCGCCTCCGACAAAACCTGATTCATCGACACGCCGCGGGATTGAGCGATCTCACCCGCGCGCTCACGCACCCGGCTATCCACTCCGCGGATTATCAATTGAACGGTATCCATGCACGCAACATTAGCCATCTGAGCATGTAAATCAAGCCTTCTCGCCCTATCCCCCGGAAGGCATTACCCCGAAGCCGAAGTCGACTTTTGCGCCATCCTCCGCGTAAGCAGGGCCATCGGGTGTCGCCGGTTTCAGCGCCAATCGGTCGGGCGTCAGCTTACCATCGGCCAGGATGGCCTGCCGGGTTGCTTCCGCACGTTGTTCCGCCAACGTAGCAAGCTCGGTCGGTGTAACGGGGATTGATGCGCGTATGGCATTTCGCTGGTCTTCCAAAGTCAGATCTGGCTGGCCTTCGACCTCGGGACGCTGCAAGTCCGGCGGGAGTGCTTCATAGAGCGCCTCAATGGCCTCTTCCTCGTCCATCCCTTGGGCAACCTGCCCAGCGATTTGCGTATCAAATTTCGCCGCCCGCAAAGCATTTGCATCGTCCTCTGGCGCAATGGACGGGGTCAGCTCCAAGCGCAGCAATGGACGGTCACTTAAGCCAATCGCCAACGCGCTCAGGCCGGACTTGATGTCTTCCGGCACTACTGCCTGACCCGGTTCGAAGGCGACAAATTTCGCCGGTTCCCCTGCTCCACCGGGCAAGATGGATCCCAATGCGTTGAACGGTGCAGTGACCAGTTTTTCCAGCACGTTTCCGATCGCGTACTGGATCGTCGAGCTTAGCGAAAATTTCGGGTCATTCACATCGCCTTGGATCGGAATGTCGATATTCATGACGCCCTGCGAGTCCTCCAGGATCGCCACTCCTAGCTCGAGCGGTAGGTTTGGTGCCTTGGACGCCTTGTCCCGAGGCCCAAAGGTCATGTTCTTAATTTTAATGTCATTCTTGCCATCCAATTGACCGCTTGTGAGCGAATATCCAAGCTTGGCGGTCACGTGACCTTCAGTCGGTGGACGACCAATAATCGGCACCGCATATGCCGCAAACGCAGGCAGGGTCACGCCATCGGTTTGAATCGAAATTTCGGTCGCCTCCAGTGGTTTAAGCGGCTCGGCGGAACCCACAATTTTCACCACGCCCGATGGCCCGTCTGCCAGCTTGAAACCGAGGTCCACCGAAAGCGGTTCCGGCTCCGGAAAAGACAACGGCCCGGCGGCCAACTGAATGTCCGACACCGTGAATGCCGTGGCGGGCTGCACGGCCTTGTCCTGCACACGGACGACGCCACGCTCAACATTGAACTGGGTAACGGTAATCGATATGGCCTCACCGTTAGCAGAGCTCGTTGGCTGCGTTTCGGGCGTGGGCTGAGGTGTCGAATCACTGCCCTGCTTCTCCTCCGGTAATGGCAGGCGGAGATTTCCCTCCGAATCACGCTCCGCCCAGATTTGGGGTGCCGTCACCTTGATGGAATCCGTGGTCAACGCCATAGGATCCGTGTCCATTGTCGCTCCGGAAACAGTGACGTTTTCCCATGCTAAAAACGGCTCATCGGACTCGGCCCAATCGAGCTTGAAGCCGTCCAGCGTGGAATCCAGCGAAGCCGACAACTTCGGCAAGCCTTCGTCCGGAAAGGCTATCTCACCCTTGCCCGTTGCGGCCAGCAAGCCACCATTCAGACGAATCGGGGCCAAGTTGTCGATGTAGGGCGCAATCGCGGGTAGCGGCAACTCAGCCACGTTGAATGAAAATGCGCTCGCCGCCGGGGTTGGTGTGAAATCGCCCTTCAGCCCAATGGAGCCGGTCTCATTCATCCGCATTTGCAGATCGTAGGGAAATGGTTGCTCGCCGTTGGACAAGTTTTCCGCCGTCAGGTGTATCTGAGTCCAGCTCAGGTCTGCGGGGCGCGCAAGAAACTCATCCCGCCAGGTCAGGCTTTGGTTGATGACCTCCACCTTCGTCGCGGAGAGGTTCCATTCCACAGCGACTAAGTCTTGAATCTGCGACCACGCCGAGGTCAGCGCGACGCCAAGGTCCTGGTCGTCCGAAATCACCCCAAGGCGGATTTCCCGTTCAATCGCTTCGGCGGCGCGTTCCTTCTTGGCTTGTGCAGCCGCGGCAGCCTGCTTCTCCGGCGGTGCCAGATAGCGGATCAGATTCAGCACACCTTCCTTGTCACGAACGACATGCAAGGTGCTATTTTCAATACGAAACGACTCCAGCGATACGGCGTCATTGAGCAAGTCCAGGCCAAGGCCCGTCATTTCCATGCTCTCAATGGATTGGAACGGCTCGCTCTCACCCTCGCCCACGAGTGAGAACTCCCGCAGGGCCAGCTTGCCGTTGCGCAAAGCCAACTCCGGATTCGCTCCCAGCGGTACAAAATGGTAATCGATGGAGAAGTCCATATGCCCGCCGCCGACTTTGAACCCGACGCTGTCGCCAGCGAATAAAAGGAAGTCCGGCAACTCCAGATTGTTCATCTCAAAAGTGCCAACCGAGCTGAGTGGGTCGAGCTTTACGGCACCCGTCAGGTCCACTTTCTCGCCGCGCGCCGTCACAAACTCAAACGCGTAGGGATTGTCGTGCGCGGCATCGGTGCTCACCCCTTCCATCACGAAGGATAGGTCTTTCACCTCGCGCACAAACGGCTCGCGCATCGAGTTGATCTCGCAGCGGAATCCGGCGTTGACCACCTGAAAACTATCGATGCGGATCGCGGGGATCACGAAGGGCTCATTGCTCTCGGCCAACTGGGCCTCCTGCTCGGCTTGAATCTCTTCAACCTGCTCCTGAATCTTCATCAGCGAGGACTGAATGTTGATCTTGCCCTCCTCATCGACGATCAGATTCAGGTTCGGCTCATCGAGCAGCACTTCGCGCACGACAAAGGCATCGCCAAAGACCGATGTCGGCTCGACATCCACCCGAAACTCGCGGAAAGACAAGGCAACTTCTCCGTCTGGCGTGCGCCCCTGGCAACCTTCGATTTGGAGCACCCAGGTGAACGGATTGAAGCGAAATGCCTCCACCTCCATCGTTCCGGCCAGTTCTTTATTCAAGCCCGCCATGAGCCCGTGGCGCAGGTAAAGTGGAACGCCGAAGAAGCCGATAATTACGTATAGCAGAAACAATACAACGAGGGTAATACCGATCCGCTTGAGCCAGGATTTCTTTTTTTGCCGAGGCATGGGCCCACCATAGAGTGACCCCATTGGTTGGCAACCGCAGACCGGACATTTTCACGAAAACAGAATCAACACGGTTGTTACAAACGGTTTTTATACAGGCATTTACCTAGAAATATTATAGGGGTTTGGATGCCTTGACTAAAAACGAAAACAGCCGATCATTAATATATCGTGGACGCAGACCTTCAGCAGTATCTTCCATTGCTCGGCATCATCCTTGGCGTTTTTGCTGTTGCCATTTTCATCAAGAAAACGGGAACCATTGGCGTAATCATCGTCGTGGTGCTTGCAGGCGTCTGGTTGCTGCGTGAAAACCCTGAATGGTTTGCCGGTCTTGACGGCACCATGGAGCGCCTCGTCGAAGTGAAGAAGACCGACTGATCGGTCACTACAACATCACTTCAAACGCGCGATGCGCCTTCCCATTCGCTTGTAAGCACCTTCCAAGTGCGTCAAGTTGCCGTGCCGTAGTTGCGCATGAAATCAATTCGGCTCGCTTGACGATTACGAAAGTCAAGTACACCTAAAGTCATGCGCTAATCCTCACGCTGTCATTGGCCGCGAACTCAAACCATCTCTCCCGTGCAACGCCTCTATCCGCTTCGCCCATTCTTGCTCATCGCGTCCATTATTGGGTTTCTTACGATCAATATGCCGTTTCTTTATTACACATTGATCGGCCGCGAAGTCTATTCGGCCGCCATGTCAAACGGCTTGGCTTTGGTCTTCATTGCGGAGGCTTTTTTGCTCTTGGCGCTCGTGGCATTCCTCATTGCGAAGCTCGGTTGGAAGAAACCCGGATGGTTCGCCTTCGTGGTCTTCTCGCTGGTCGGGAGCCTCGCGTTCAGTATTCCATTTTTCCTCTACTTACACGCCAAACAGAAACCCGCTGACCACTAAGCATGGTCAGGGGACTGCTCAGATAACACCCTGCCCCTACAACGATCCGATTGCCTTCGCCATGCGCTCAAGCGCTTGTTCGAGGGTGGCGCGGGGGCAGCCGAAATTGAGACGTAAATAATCGCCATTGCCGAAGTCTGAACCGGGAGAAAGGCCGACGCCATGGTCGACAAATAATGCGTGCGGATTCTCCACTCCGCGCTCCTTGAGGCCGGTCACGTTCATCCACGCCAGATACGTCGCCTGCATGGATTGCTGAAATTCGATCCCCGGAAGCTTGGCGGCAACGTATTCGTAGAGGAAATCGCGGTTAGCTGTCAGGTGTGCAATGAGTTCCCTGCGCCATGGCTCGCCTAGATTATCAGCAGCCGCACAACCAGTGTATCCGAAGGGGTTGACCTCC
Source organism: Puniceicoccales bacterium (assembly GCA_050285865.1). Lineage (GTDB taxonomy): Bacteria > Verrucomicrobiota > Verrucomicrobiia > Opitutales > Cerasicoccaceae > Cerasicoccus. The sequence goes on along the minus strand of JBNNDZ010000238.1, from coordinate 2,548 downwards.
GTAATGAACCCGCGCGCAGCTTGCTTGAAGCGGGTGCGTAATTGCGGGTCCGGGATCACGGCAAACGAGCACGCCAGGCCGGGAATATTGTAAGTCTTGCTGGGGGCGTTGAGCGTGACCGTGCGCGCGGCAATGTCCTCGCCCAAGGTGGCAGTCATCAAGTGCTCGTGCCCATCGAAAACGAGGTCACAGTGGATTTCATCTGAGATGAGTACGAGGTCGTGCCGGGCACAGAAGTCAGCCACGGCGCGAAGCTCATCTTCGCGAAATGCCCGCCCCACCGGATTGTGCGGGTTGCAAAGAATGAACGACTTAGTGCGCGGGGTCACCTTGCGCTCCATGTCGTCGAAATCGAAGGTCCACTCGCCGTCGACCAGCTTCAGGTGACTAGTGATAAGCTCCTTGTCTTGCCACGGCGCGCAGGAGAGGAACGGCGGGTAAACCGGGGTGCAGGTCATAACCGCATCTCCGGGCTCGCCATAAGCCCGTGCAACGACGTTCAGTGCAGGCACCACGCCCGGCAGCCAGTGGAGCCACTCGGCCTTGGCTTCAAAGCCGTGGACGCGCGACAGATAGCCGAGCACGGCATCAACAACCTCGGTATTGGCCAGCGTGTAGCCGAATACGCCATGGTCCGCGCGGGCGTGAATCGCTTCAATGATTTCCGGGGCGGATTTGAAATCCATATCCGCCACCCAGAGCGGCAGTACATCGCGCCCGGCATATTTGTCCCACTTGAGGGAGCCAGTTCCACTACGGTCGAGGATCGTGTCGAAATCGTAAGCCATGAGTCCGAAAAGCAGAAGCCATATTGCCGACAACGCAAGCAATATGGCTTCTTTGAATAATTTGGCCGGCTTTCACCGCTTTGGATTTAAAGGAAAAGTGCTCTAGCTGTGCTTGCGGCGACGAATCGCCACGATTGTCAGCGATGCCAACCCGATCAGCAGTGCATAAACATGAGGCTCCGGCACGGGCGTGAAGACCAGGTTTACGCCTGTCATGTCACCGGTGGAGACGAATTCAAACGAACCCACTCCGGGCGAAAACGCCATGCCATTGCTGTCCGCAGAAACAGAAATGCTCGTCAGACCACCAGACGCAAGGGCGATGGAATTGGGGGAATCGACGATCAGCCAGGTTTGCTCGGAATCCCAGAACACCGTGGTGTAATCCACCGTCGAGCCTGCTCCGTTAAACACCAATTCGGCACTCGATCCATTCTCTGCCGTGAAGATTCCCGCATTAAGCAGGTCGATCGCATCGAACTCAACGCCGCGATCCAAGATGTTCGTTGTTTCGGAATTGAATGCCAGGACCATCGACGACGTTGAGGAGAACGTCAGGTCACCATTGACGGTCGCGAGACCGATGGCGTCGCCGGTAGTAAACTCACCATTCACCGAAACCTGCGCGTTCAACTGCCCAGCGGTGTTCAAGCGGGCGATTTCAGCCACCACGATGGCAGTCGCCGTCAGGCTGTGGGTAACGGTCAGCTCGCCTTCGTCCACATTTACCGTGCCCGCGCTGTTGCTGGTACCGGCCAGGGTGAGCTTGCCCGCCCCCGCTTTGTTTACGTTGCCAGTGCCGGAGAAGTTGCCATTGAAGTGGGCATTAAAACCATTGGTGTTGATCGTCGATGTCGTGGCCGCCGTGAGGGCCGGGTTAATTGCGCTGCCCACGGTCAGGTCAGACTCAATCACGCGCAGTGTGCCACCGCCCAAATTGAAATTCGCGGTGGGCGTTCCTGTGCCCCGTGCAATGCCGTTACTTCCCCCCACTTCCAGGGTGCCGCCATCGAGGTTATAGGTGCCCGTTCCGTAATTGCCGATGTAGATATTGGCACCGCCCAAGGCCGAAACTACGCCGCCGGTCTGATTCACCACGCCCTGCCCGATGCCAGAGTCCGAACCTGCGCCGCCAATGAGTATAGGCGCACCGTTGAGGAGATTCAGTTGGCCGCCCGTGATGTTCAACGTGCCGTTACCAGCGTTGACATCGTATGAGCGTCCCAGTGCCAGACCACCGCCTGCGGCCGCCCAATCAATGTTCAGAGTACCACCGCTGAGGTTGTAAACGCCGGTTCCCTGATTACCGATGTGGAGCACGCCGAGATCGGACAGCTTGTTCACGACACCACCGGTTTGATTAACCGTAGCGGTTCCACTCGATCCAAAGGCACCGACATAGAAATCCACGCGGATAGCGCCATCGAGCGCATCCCCCAAGTTGAGTGTTCCGCCATCGATGTTAAACTCACCGGTATTGACTCCGCTACCCGAGCCCACCGCGACTTGGGTGGACGTCGTTTTCAGGTCGATGGTTCCATCGGTCAGCGTGAAGGTGCCATCGCTCCCGGTTCCGGAATAGGAACCGATAAACAATCCGCCAACTTCCGTATCGCCACCGGTGTGGTCGATTAAACCATCCGTAACGGCGATTGATCCGATCGTGCGTGTGGCACCAGTCGGCAGGAAAAGCGTGCCGCCGCCGGTTTTATTCAACGTGCCTGCACCCGACATGTCGCCCGAGAACGTGGCGTTGAAGC
>JBNNDZ010000237.1:0-3683 GCA_050285865.1 Puniceicoccales bacterium | reverse complement strand
ATTTCGGCGACGAGCTCGCTCATCAGTCGTCGGGATGTGCTGGTTGTCGCCAGTGTGAGTTGTATTTACGGCTTGGGTTCGCCGGAGGATTTCCGGGAAATGATGATCCCGCTTCGTGTTGGCGAGGAACTCGGCCGTGACGTCTTTCTGGAGCGGCTGGTGGAGAACCTTTACGAGCGCAACGACATCCAATTGACGCGGGGCAAGTTCCGCGTTCGCGGTGAGGTGGTGGACGTGTTCCCGGCTTACATGGAAAGCGCGATCCGGGTTGAATTTTGGGGGGACGAGATTGAAGCTTTGTCGGAACTGGATCCATTGACCGGGGCGACCGGCGAGCGGCTGAACCACTTTCAGCTGTATCCGGCGAACCAATACATAACGCCGCGACGCAAGCTCGATGTTGCCGTGAAAGCGATCCGTGATGAGTGCGATTCGCAGGTGGCGCAGTTCGAGAAAAATCGCCGACTGATCGAAGCTCAGCGCATTAAAATGCGGACGGATTATGACTTGGAGCTCCTGCAGGAAATGGGCTTCTGCAATGGTATCGAGAACTATTCGCGCCACCTTTCCGGGCGTGAGCCGGGAGAGCGTCCCTGGTGTCTGATCGACTTTTTTCCGAAGGACTTTCTGCTGATTCTCGACGAGAGTCATGCGACGGTACCGCAGATTGGCGCGATGTATAACGGCGACCGCGCTCGCAAGGAACGGCTTGTTGATTTTGGTTTTCGCCTGCCCTCGGCCCTGGACAATCGTCCGCTCAAGCCCGATGAATTCTGGGATGTGACCAGTCAGTGCGTGTTTGTTTCAGCCACGCCGGCAAAGTTTGAAATCGAGAAATCGACGACCATCGCGCATCAGGTCGTGCGGCCAACCGGGCTGCTCGATCCGGTGATGGAAATGCGTTCCACGAAGGGGCAGGTCGAGGATTTGATTGGCGAAATCAAGCTCGCGATTCAGCAGGAGGAGCGGGTGCTGGTCACTACGCTAACCAAGCGCATGAGCGAGGATTTGACTAGCTACCTGCGTGAAGCGTCGATCCGAGTGGAGTATTTGCACAGTGATATCGACGCGATTGAGCGCGTGGAGATTCTCCGTAATTTGCGGCGCGGCGACTTCGATGTGCTCGTTGGTGTGAACCTTCTACGTGAAGGACTCGACCTGCCGGAAGTCGCGCTGGTGGCAATTCTCGATGCGGACAAGGAAGGATTCCTGCGCAGCGAGACGAGTCTCATTCAGACTGCCGGTCGTGCGGCGCGACATGAGAAGGGGCGCGTGATACTTTACGCCGATGTCCTGAACGATTCGTTGCGTCGCACGTTGGAAGTCACCGAGCAGCGCCGGGAAAAACAAATTGCTTACAATGCAGAGCACGGAATCACGCCGAGGAGCGTTAAGCGACTCGATCAGGCGAGTTTGCAGCGTCACGAGGCGGCGGAGAATCCAGTTGATTTCAAGGCTTCCGGGGGCGACGAAGACGTGGCTACGGTGTTGGCTGAGCTAGAGGCCGAAATGGTGGAGGCCGCAACGAATCTGGAGTTCGAGCGCGCTGCCGTGCTCCGCGACCAGATTGACGCTTTGAAGAACGGCGGGGCGAAGGGCGGCACCAGCGATGGGCCCAAAGTTACCCGTCGTCGCAAGCGCGGCAAGAAGGGGAAGAATATGAAGTGGGGCCGATAGCTGCTCTAGCTCTACGTTTTATTTAGCTTTCGTGCTGCAGGCGAGTTCCGGTAGCGCGCAGGCAGAAACAAGATAAAGCTCTGGGCAACCAGCATCGCCGTCAGGTAAAAGAAGGCCCACTCTTCAATTGGGACGCCCAGAGGCATTAGGAGGAATGGCATCAGTCCGGTACTGTCTGGTGCCAGAGCGCCATGCAGGATTAAGTCTGCATCAAAATGCCAGACACCGTAGTGCACCGCAACCACATCAGTGGCGATTAGATAGGAGCCAAGCAGGAGGGCCGGATAAAAAATGGCCCGCCGATTGGCCCACAATAGTCGGGCAAAGCCTAGCCATTGCAGTGCCACAATTCCTCCGATCCACGCAAAGAGGTGGAAAGCATAGTAAGCGTTGGCGGGCAACCATTCGGCGTAGAGATTCATAACGCAGGGCAAATACTACGCTGAGACTGCCCGTGATTTCGAGCAAATAGAAATCCCGTCCTAGTTGGACGGGATCCTAATATATGGGGGATTTAGATGGGTTGATCGAAGCCGCTTATTTTGCGGTCTTCTTATTTTTGAAGCGCTTGGGGGGCTCGCTTGCTTCGATCGTGTCTGCCAACGACTCCAGGTGAGTGGCGATGAAATTCGAACGATTGCGGTTTTCAGTCGCCGCAAGGCGATCGATTTTCTCTACCAAATCCTGAGGAAGGCTGATTGAGATTTGGGTCTTTCCGGGTGCACGCCCATGAGTTTGTTTTTTAGCCATAGTCTTTACTTGCTTATCAAGAATCATTTATCGCCTAGGCATTGTTTGCAAGTAAACAATCACGAACTGGAGTAATAATTTAGCCAGTGCTTTTCTGTAATGATTGCCCACTTTCAATTTTCTGCTGTTGACGAACAAACATAGATCACAACGGAATAAGTGATTCGCCCTTAAGTCATTAGGGCGAATTATTTTCAATATTCCGATGTATTCGTCAGAGGGCGCGCTCGACCTCAGGAGTAAATCGAAAGCAATGTGTCGCCAATCTCGGAAGGTGTGGCTGCTACAGCAATGCCAGCGTCCTTCAAGGCTGCAATCTTGGTTTCTGCGCTACCACTGGATCCGGAGACGATGGCACCGGCGTGACCCATGCGACGCCCGGGGGGAGCCGTGGTGCCGGCGATGAATGCAGCGACGGGCTTTTTAACATGTTCCTTGATGTAGGCTGCAGCTTCTTCTTCGGCTGAACCACCAATTTCGCCAATCAGGATCATGGCTTCGGTGTCCGGGTCTTCATTGAAAAGTTTGACGGCGTCGAGGTGGCTGGTGCCGTTGATCGGATCACCACCAATACCGATGCAGGTGCTTTGACCATGACCGCGCTGGGTCAGTTGGTAAACAGCTTCGTAGGTGAGTGTGCCGGAGCGGCTAACCACACCGACCTTGCCAGGCTGGGCGATGTATCCGGGCATGATGCCAATATTGCATTCTCCGGGAGTCATGATACCGGGGCAGTTCGGGCCAATCAGGCGGGTCTTACCATTGGTCTTAATGAGCGCGTCTTTGACGGCCATCATGTCGCGCACCGGAATGCCTTCGGTGATGCAAATAATCAACTCAATGCCAGCATCGATTGCCTCCAAAATGGAGTCCGCAGCGAAGGGCGGGGGGACGAAAATGACGGAGGCATTGGCCCCTTCTTTTTCCACGGCTTCGTGAACCGAGTTTAAAATGGGGAGCTTGTCTTCCCACTGTTGTCCGCCCTTGCCGGGCGTGACCGCGGCGACGTAATTCGAGCCGTAAGCGATGTTGTTCAGCGCGTGCTTGGTACCGGCTTTACCGGTGATTCCTTGGCCGACGATGCGGGTGTTTTTTCCAACGAGGACGCTCATGATTAGGAAAATTTAGTGGTTTGCTGGAGGGTTATGCGTTGGAGTCCGCGACGAGCTTGACGATCTTTTGGGCGGCGTCGGCGAGCGAGTCAGCCGGGGTCAGCGCGAGGCCACTATCTTCGAGCGCCTGCTTGCCTTCCTTGA
>JBNNDZ010000236.1:0-3991 GCA_050285865.1 Puniceicoccales bacterium | reverse complement strand
AATACTTCTACTGGCTCGGCAATATCGCCCAAGGCAATCTCGGCTACTCCTGGTCTTACAAGCTGCCGGTGTCGGAGCTCATTGGCCAACGCCTGTTCGCCACCTTCCTGCTTTCCCTGACGTCTATCCTCTTCGCGTGGATCATTGCCATTCCGCTCGGCGTGCTGGCCGCGATTTACAAGGACTCCATCTGGGACCGCATTTCGTCCATTCTCGCCTACGCGGCCTTGTCGATTCCCGAGTTCTTCCTCGCCCTGCTCGCCGTTTACTTTGCCGCGCGCACGGGCTGGTTCCCGCTCGGCGGGGCGACCTCGATCGAGTACGACTACCTGTCGTTCCTCGGCAAAATCAACGACCGCCTTTACCACCTGTTCCTGCCCACTATCGTGCTGGGCATCGGCAGCATCGCGAGCATCATGCGAATCATGCGCGCGAACTTCCTCGACCAGATTCGCGCAGACTACGTCAACACCGCACGCGCCAAGGGCCTCCCCGAAGGCTGGATCATGTTCAAGCATGTCCTGCGCAACGCGATCAACCCGCTCATCAGCGCATTCGGCTTCGCGTTTTCCTCCCTGCTCTCCGGCGCGTTGCTGGTGGAAAACGTGATGAACTACCCCGGGCTCGGCCGCTTGATTTTCCAGTCCATTCTCAAGGAAGACCAATTTGTCGTGCTGGCCTCTGTCATGTTGAGCTGCACCATGCTCGTCATCGGTAACCTCGTGGCCGACATCCTTCTGGCCTGGAGCGACCCCCGCATTCGACTGGAGGCGAAGGAGTCATGAAGCGATCGATTCGAAGAGAACTCCTGCGCCGCCCACTCGGCGTCATCTCAGCCACGGTCCTGGTATTGCTCTACCTGAGCGCCATCTTTGCGGGCTTCCTCGCCGTGGCACCAGTCAACGAACAAGACCTCGACCGGACCTATCACCCGCCCACCAAAGTGTTCTGGGGTGACGGCGGATTCCGCGTCCAAGCCTACGAGTTGGCGGACAAAACCGCCGCCCAGTACGCTCCCATCGAAGGGCAGTCCTACGCGCTGAAATTCTTTGCCCAAGGCTTCGACTACAAGCTGCTCGGCATCCCGATGAACCGCCACTTCGTGCAGGTGGCCGACGAAGGCGGCGCGCTCTACCTGCTGGGCTCGGACTCGACCGGACGCGATGTCTACTCGCGCCTGCTCTACGGGGGGCGCATCTCGCTGAGCATCGGCCTGATCGGCATCAGCATCACGTTCATCATGGCGTTCCTCGTGGGTGGATTCAGTGGTTACTGGGGCGGCAAATTCGATTTCTTCGCCATGCGCTTTGTGGAGTTCCTGATGGCAATCCCCGGGCTCTACCTGCTGCTCGCCCTGCGCGCCGCCCTCGCGCCACACTTTGCGTCCGACCAGATGTTCATCGCCATCGTGGTGATCCTGGCCTTCATCGGCTGGGCGGGAACCGCGCGCGTGGTCCGGGGCATGTCATTATCTATTCGCCGCCGCACATTTGTCCTCGCCGCCGAAAGCATGGGGCAGCATCCGCTGGTCATCCTGCGCCGGCACATTTTGCCAAACCTGATCAGCTATCTGCTGGTGGCCGCAACGCTGTCCATCCCCGGCTACGTGCTGGGTGAAGCGGCGCTGTCATTCCTGGGACTCGGCATTCAGGAACCTTCCGCCTCCTGGGGTCTGATGCTCTCGCAGGCCCAGGAAGTGAAGGTCTTCTTCCTCAATTTTTGGTGGCTGCTCACGCCCGGCGTGGCGATCTTCATCACGGTGATCAGTTTCAATGTGCTCGGCGACGTCCTGCGCGACATCGTAGACCCGCGCATGAAGACGCAGTGAGGCACTAGGCCCGGTGAACAAGCAACCACCGGCCACGACAATTTTTCACAATTACGGCCTTGAACGAACGCCACGAAACGGGCGTTATGGAACGTTTTGATTCCCCGAATATGTTCCGTTCGTTCACTGGTTCGATCTCACAAACCCGCCTCACTGACCGCTTGAAGCAGTGGGTGCAGTCCTTCGCACGCGAAGAAGACGAACTAACCGACGAACACGCCCGTGAAACAGCCGAGCACGAACCCGCCCAGCCAGCGTCTGTGGTCGAGGAACTGCCCGCCGAAGCCCTCGTAAGCGAGGTCGCGGAAGCCCCCGCCGAGCCTGAGGAAATTGTCGAGGACCGCGAAGCCCTCTGGGCCGAGGAGTGGGAGAAAATGGCCGCCTGGAACGCCGAGCTCGACGAACGCCTCGCCGCCCGCGCCCAGCGCAAAAAGCAGCACGCCAAACGCATGGCTGAGTGCCATTACCGCGTCGAAGCCGTGCTCGCCGCAACCGGCCCGGATGCCGACGAAGAGGAATCCGCTCCCGAGGATGCCAATTCTTCCGAACAGCAATCCACGTCCCCAGACATCATTCCCGCCGAAGTTGCTCCCCGCCCCGAACCCGTCGAAGGCTACAAGGAGGACGAGCTTACGGACTACACGCCGCCCTCGCTGGACTTCCTGGCCCAGCCCTCCGGCGACGCCATGCCGTCCCTCGGTGAGGCCGAACTCATCGAGCAGCGCGAGGCCCTGCAAACCACCTTTGACAACTTCGCCGTCGATGCGCTCGTCTGCGACGCCACCGTCGGTCCGCGCGTCACACAGTACCGCGTCAAACCGGGCTACGGCGTGCGCGTCGAAACCATCGCCAACCTCGACAACAACATCGCCCTGGCGCTGCGGACCAACGCCGTGCGCATTCAGGCCCCGATCCCCGGCGAGCCCTACGTGGGCGTCGAGGCTCCCAACCCGCGCAGCCGCACCATCATGCTGAAGGAGGCCTTCGTCAACGAGGCCTGGCGCAACGCGGAGGGCCATTTGCCCATCGTGCTGGGCATGGACATCGCGGGCCGCATTCAGGTGATGGACCTCGCCAAAGCACCGCATTTGCTCATCGCGGGCTCCACCGGCAGTGGTAAATCGGTCTGCATTAACAACCTGATTTTGTCCCTGCTCTACCGCTTCAAACCGGGCGAGCTGGAGCTGGTCCTGGTCGACCCCAAGCGCGTGGAATTCGCGATGTATAAAGACCTGCCGCACCTGATTCACCCGGTGGTCGACGACGCCAAGCAGGCCTGTCAGGCGCTCAAATGGCTGGTCCGCGAAATGGAAGCCCGTTACGAGCGCATGGCCACGCGCCGCGTGCGCAACATCGCGAACTACAACGAAAAGGCCAAGGCCGAGGGCTTCGACCCCATGCCGTTCATTGTGCTCGTGATTGACGAGATGGCCGACCTGATGATGACCGCCAAGGACGACGTCGAAACGCCGGTCGCACGCCTCGCGCAGATGTCCCGCGCGGTTGGCATTCATACCATCCTCGCCACCCAACGCCCGAGCGTAAACGTCATTACCGGCGTCATCAAAGCAAACTTCCCGACCCGCGTGGCCTTCAAGGTGTCGTCGCAAATTGACAGCCGCACCATCCTCGACGGCAAAGGCGCGGAAACGCTCCAGGGCAAGGGCGACATGCTCTTTACGCCTCCCGGCCAGTCGCGCCTCAAGCGCCTGCAAAGTCCCTTCGTCGACGACGACGAAATCGCCCGCGTCACCGACTACCTTCGCGAGCAGGCACCGCCGCGCTACCGCGTCGAACTGCACGACGAAGACGCCCCCGACGGCGAGCAGGGCGAACTCTTTGAGGAAGGCGCCGACTCGCTGCTCATGGACGCCCTCGCCGTCGTCGCCACGACCGGCAAGGCGAGCACGAGCTTCATTCAACGCAAGCTCAAGATCGGCTACAACCGCGCCGCGACATTGATCGAAGAGCTTGAAGTCCGCGGCCACATCGGCCCTCAAGTCGGCACCGCACCCCGCGAAGTCTTCGTGACACCCTCGGAATTGCCGCGGTCGTAAAGGATCATCAAATCATGGCAGAATTTGAGGCATTGGCAAATGGTAGCGCGGTTGGTCCCCACCCGCACCGCGCCATGCTTGGCCATACTGCCGAATGCGGTTGGGG
>JBNNDZ010000235.1:0-4527 GCA_050285865.1 Puniceicoccales bacterium | reverse complement strand
TCGACCTCGCTATAGCAGCGGCCATGGAATCGTGTCGCAATGCCTTTGAACGATACGAAAACTTCACACCAACTGAAGATATCCACGAAGCTGCCTTCGCCCTGGAGTCCAAGCTCTCCGATGTCCTGCGCGTGCAGAACGCCACGCGCACTTACACCGCTCAAGATGTCGGCGGTTTCCTCGCCCTGGTGCGACGTTACCGCGAACTCGCGTCCCTTGCGCAAACCTGCCAACGCCACGTCGGCAGCTTGAATTTCAAAGTGCTCCAGCGAAGTGCATTCTTCTGATCCCCGAGTGTTTTTAACCACGGATTTCGCGGATGGGCACGGATACCCGCGTGCGAAAAATGTTAATGGAAGCTGCGATTATACGTAGATGCGTCACATAATCTGCGTTCATCCGTGAAATCTGCGGACACCAAAAAGGGTCACGCCCCCAACGGCGTCATGCAAAAAACGCAACTGCGCGCGCCTTATCCTGCGTGATCTGCGACTTCAATTCGTCGAGCGAGGCAAACTTCTGCTCCGGGCGGATGAACTCCATCCACTCGACTTTTAACTGGTCGCCCGTCGTGAGCTTTGTATCGCAAAGTGTGTGCACTTCGAGCAACGGCTCGGCCGCGGCGTCTTCCACGGTGGGACGCATCCCGTAGTTGGCGACGGCGTTTTCCCAACGGGCACCCGGCTCGACCTTGGCCACGCGCACGGCATAAACGCCAAGGTGCGGACGCAGCTCCGGTGACCAGCGCAGGTTGAGCGTGGGGAAGCCAATGGTGCGCCCAAGCTGACGCCCGGGGATCGCCTTACTCAGAGAAAAATAGGTGTAGCCGAGTAACTCGTTGACCTCACCAATGCGCCCCTCGACCAAAGCCGCGCGAATACGCGTGCTGCTGATCGGCTCACCGTTGTGCTTGATACGCTCCACGCTGAAAACGCCGATGTTCAGCGGACGGCAGGCTGCGATCAGTGAGTCGATATCCCCCAAACGTTTTTGGCCAAAGCGGAAATTCTCCCCGACATGCAACGAACGCAAGGTCGGCAATTTTCGTTGGAGCATTGCGGGGAAGTCGGCCGCTGGAACAGCCGCGAACTCCTTGGTGAATCGCTGAAAAATCATCAGCCCCACACCACGCTCAGCGAGCAGTCGCTCCTTCACACTACGCGGTTGTAGTAGGCGCGTAGGATTCTCCGGCCGAAACAACGTGCTCGGGTGCGGATCAAAGGTCAACACTCCGGCCACACCCTCGGTTCGCCCCGCGGAGTGGACGGCCGATTCTATCACCGCTTGATGCCCCATATGCACACCGTCAAACATCCCCAAGGCCAAGTGCAGCGGTGCCGCAACCTGGGCTTCTTCAAGGGACTCAACGGTGGAGGACATTGGAAATTAACAATTAAAGATTAAAAATTAAAGGTAGTGCAAATGGTGACGCATCTAATGACCCGCCTTAGCGCGACTTTAATTTTTAATTTTTCTACCTTTAATCTTCCCTACAATACATGACTGGGCACGGCCTGATAGATCGGGATCAGGCGGCGGCGGATTTCGACCGCAGTCAGTTCTTCAAACTTATCCAAGGGTGTGCACTGGGCAATTTTGAAGCTGCCGCTGACCGTGCGTCGCAGTGCCTCAAGGTGTGCTCCACAGCCGAGCTTTTCGCCAATATCGTGGGCGAGCGTGCGGATGTAGGTGCCCTTGCTGCAGGCCACGTCAAACTTAAGCAGCGGTGATTCCAATTCCATGAGGTCCAGGCGGGAAATGCGGATGAAGCGCGGCTCGCGCTCGATTTCCTTGCCCTTGCGCGCAAGTTTGTAGAGCGGCACGCCGTCGATCTTCTTGGCGGAGAACATCGGCGGAGTCTGGTATTGATCGCCCATGAATTCGGTGAAGACCGCATTGACTCCCTCGACATACAGCGCGGGAACATCACGCGTTTCCATGATCTCGCCCTCGGAGTCATAGGTGTTGGTGATCTCACCCAATTTCATGGTGCCTTCGTATTCCTTGTCGAGCGACATCAGGTATTGCGAAACCTTCGTCGCCTTGCCCACGAGAATAATGAGCAAGCCCGTCGCATTCGGGTCAAGGGTGCCGGCATGGCCGACCTTTTTCATCTTCAGCTTGCGGCGAACGCGGTCGACCACGTCGTGTGACGTGCAGCCCTGCGGCTTGTCGATCAGCAATACGCCTTCGAAATCGGTGGAGGATTGAGACATGGGATTAATTCAAAAATGGAGAACGGAAAAGTCAGAAGACCAACGCAAAAAAGTCGAGGTAAAGTTAAACCGATTCGGCGGACGCAACCGGGGCAACTTCGGCCAGGTGCGCTTCCATCGCGTCGACGATTTCCAGGTAAAACTGCTCGATGTTGGAATCGACATTGAAGCCCGCCGCACAGGCGTGGCCTCCACCACCAAACTTTTTCGCAACCAAGTCCACGCGGTATTCGGGATTCTTCGCCCGGAGACTGCCCTTGAGCATGCCGTCTTCAAACTCCTCCAGCAAAACGCCAATCTCGACGTCCATGATGTCGCGTGCGTAGTCGACAAAGCCCTCGGCTTCCTCGCGCCAGGCTCCGGTATCCTCATACGCCTTCAGCGGCAAGCGGCCCACACAGATGCGGCCGCCCAATTCCAGACGCAGCGAAGCCAGGAAGCGCTGGAGCAAGGCCAGCTTGTTGAAACGCTCGTTCTCGAACAGGTGCTTGGCCGCCTCACTGGGCGAGGCACCGCAATCCATCAACCGCGAGCATAGCTGAAACACGCGTTGGCTCGTGGAAGGAAAACGAAACTGGGCGGTATCCGTTGCCATGCCGACGTAGAGCGCCTGCGCCGTAATGGCGTCCACCGGCAAATCGAAGTCGAAGAACAACCCGGCTAACACTTCGGCAGTCGCCGCACTGTTGGCTTCGACGATGTTAATTTGCGCGTAGTTCGGGTTCGAAATATGGTGATCGATATTGCCGAGCGTTTGCGGAAAGATGTCCACCAACCGTTGCGAAACGCGAATAGGGTCCGCACAGTCGACGTTGATCGATACGTGGCCATCGGAGGCGAAGTTTTCCGCCAGCACCAACGGGGTGTCGCCGACGATGGGCTCGATATCACGCGGCGTGGGATGGCGATTCACCGCAATAGCGTCCTCTCCAATCGCGAGCAGCACACGGGTCAACGCGACCTGCGAACCGATGCAGTCGCCATCCGGGCGCATGTGCCCAAGCACAGCAATGCGTTTGCCCTTCACCGCGGCGAGGAGCTCGGCGAAGGCCTCCTTTTGTTCAGGAAAATACTTCATGCTTGGGAATCGCGCGCGTCGTCTTCATCGATCTCCTCAAGCAGATCGAGTACCCGCGCACCACGGGCGTAAGAATCGTCGTGGCGGAAATACAGCTTGGGCAAATATTTGAGCACGACTACCTTCGCCAGGAACTGCCGAATGTTCTTGTGTTCTTTGTTGAAGAAACGCTCGACCTCCAGCACCTCGGCCTCGTCACCGATGACCGAGTAAAACACACGCGCGTTACGCAAGTCTGGTGAGACGTCGACTTCGGTAATGGTCACCCCAACCGTCCGCTCACGGTAATTCGTGTGCAGCACGTGGCTGATCTCGCGTTTGACCAGCTCGTTGACTCGAATGGACCGGGAGGACATGGAAAGTTAGATTAAAAATTAAAGATCAAAGATTAAAGGAAACGTGCGTGTTCTGCGTAAACTTACACCACGCAAACCACTTTAATTTTTAATTTGTTCTCTTTAATTTCCTATAGACTCGGCCGGAATTCGACGATCTCGTATACCTCGATGACGTCGCGCTCCTCGTAGTCGTTGCAACCGGTGATCGCAGCACCACACTCGTAGCCGGCGCGCACCTCGGTGGCGTCGTCCTTGAAGCGCTTAAGCGTGCCAATGCGGCCTTCGTGGATGACCTCTTCCTTGCGGTAAAGGCGAGCGTGAGCATCGCGTTTGAGGATGCCTTCGGTGACCATGCAACCAGCGGCGAAGCCCTTGCCAACCGGGAAGATCGCGCGGACTTCGGCAGCGCCGAGTTTGTTCTCGCGGTATTCCGGCTCGAGCTGCTCGGCCATGGCTTCCTTCACCTGGTCGATTAGCTCGTAAATAATGTTATGCTGGATGATGTGCACATCGTTGTGCTTGGCCTGAGCCTGCACACCGTTTTCGAGGCGCGTATTGAAGGCGACGATTGCAGCGGCAGACGAACCAGCGAGCACGATATCGTTCTTCGATACCATACCGACATCGCTGTCGATAATATCCAAGGATACCTTGTCGCTCTTGATCGCTTCGAGCATGCCGACGACGGCTTCCATCGAACCATGGACGTCTGCCTTAACGATGACACGCAGGGTCTTCTGACGCTGTTCGTCGATTGCGGAGAGCAGGTCGTCGAGGCTCATCGGGGTCGCTGTCTTGGCCATCTTGGCCTGCAGTTCCTTCTTGCGCTCTTCGGCAACTTCTTCGGCTTCACGGCGGGCGATCTTGTCGTTCTTCACCGTGACAAATTCTGCAC
>JBNNDZ010000234.1:0-3929 GCA_050285865.1 Puniceicoccales bacterium | reverse complement strand
GAACGCGGTGATGGCTTGATCCAGTTCGCGGAAACGGCTGCCCAATCGCGGCGCCCTCCGAGTAAGATGCAAGTTGCGGCAGCGTGGTTTTTGGAGTGCCTTCGACAGGCTCAGGCCCAGACGATGGCTCGACGTCGCTTTCGCGTCACCCAAGTCTCATCGCACCCAGACCCCAAAAGCAGCATCGAGCCGCCATCCGGGCCTGAGCCGGTCTAAGGCTCTGCCAAACTAACTCACCGTAAAGATAACCCTCGCTATTCGCGGACATTTCCAACTAATGTTTTTACTGGTCAAAGCAAATCCAGTTGCATTGAATTGCATCCCAATAACACCCCTATCCCCTCATTCATCACCCCATGAATCCCTACATTATCCTGATTTCGTGTGTGGCCGCGTTAGGCGGTTTTCTTTTTGGCTTCGATAGCGGAGTAATCAACGGCACGGTCGAAGCGCTACAACTGGCCTTCGACTCCAATCAGGCCGGCACAGGCTTCAACGTCGCCTCAATGCTACTGGGTTGTGCGGTTGGCGCGTTCTTCGCGGGGCGCATCGCAGACTGGCGGGGGCGACGCACAGCGCTCCTGGCCTCCGCGGTACTGTTTGCCATCAGCTCCTGGGGATCCGGGATTGCGGGCAGCTCGATCGAGTTCGTCATCTACCGCCTTCTCGGCGGCATGGCCGTCGGCGCAGCCAGCATCATCAGCCCGGCATACATCAGTGAAATTGCCCCCACTAAATACCGGGGCCGCCTCGGCTCTCTGCAACAACTGGCCATCGTGCTTGGCCTGTTCGCGGCGTTCCTCAGTAACTTTATCCTCGCTAAAACGGCGGGCGGCGCGTCCGGAAGCTTGTGGGGATTTGAAGCGTGGCAATGGATGTTCTGGGCCGAACTCTTGCCCGTAGCGTTCTTTTTCGGCGGTTTGATTTTCATCCCGGAATCACCACGCTACCTCGTCGCACGAGGCCAACTGGACAAAGCCGCCGCTATTCTGGCCAAGGTCGGTCACGCCAACGACGCTCAGAAGAAAGTCGCTGAGATTGCCGCCACATTAAAGAAAGATCAGCGACCAAGCCTCAGCGATGTCATCCGCCCCGAAACCAAACGCCTCTACCCCATCGTGTGGGTGGGCATCGGTCTCGCCGCATTCCAGCAGTTGATCGGTATCAACGTGATTTTCTATTACGGCGCCGTCCTTTGGAAGGCCGCAGGCTTCACCGAAGAAAACGCGCTGCTGATCAACGTCATCGGCGGCGCAATCAACATCACCAGCACCTTTGTGGCGATGGCGCTCATCGATAAAATCGGCCGCAAGCTTCTGCTTATCATTGGTTCGATTGGCATGGCAGTATTTCTCGGCGTGCTCGCAGTGGTATTCAGCCAGGCCGGCACGAACGAAAACGGCGACCTGCAACTCGCAGGTGCATCCGGCATGGTGGCACTCGTCGCGGCGAACCTTTACATCGTCTTCTTTGCGATCTCGTGGGGCCCCGTCATGTGGGTACTCCTCGGCGAAATGTTCCCCAACCAGATTCGCGGTGCAGCCCTCTCGCTCTCCGGCCTCTCGCAATGGATTACGAATTTCGCCGTCACGATCACCTTCCCGATCCTGCTCGTCGGCATCGGCCTGGGTGGCGCATACGGCCTCTACACAGCCTTCGCGGTAATCTCGATTTTCTTCGCGATCAAGTTCGTCCGCGAAACCAAGGGCCGCACCCTCGAAGAAATGACCGGCGATTAAAACAGATCGCCGCCTCACTACAGAGACACATAGCGTTATAAGCTTACTGCACCGCTTTCCAAACGGACGACTCCCGGGGCTCAGCGTGCCGCCCACCGGTTATCCGGCCCACATCTTCAGCGAACTGAAAAACTGGCAATAGCGGTGAGCCCTCGCCCGCGGGATAGCTTTCGCCCTTACGCTCAATGTAAAGCCAGGCGCCGAAATCGCCACCGGGACGCTCGCCAATGAGGACGTCGAGATCGATTGCCTCCCCCTTACGCACGGCAAACCAATTGCCGAAGCGCACGCGTCCATTGCCAATCGGGAAACCATCAGGAACCTTCGCCTCCCAAGGAAATGTAATCGGGGAGAGGCAATCACCACGTCCGGCCACCAGCACGGTGTCGCCGTTGACACGAGCCGCAATGAAGTCATCCGCGAACCCTGCCAGACGATACACGCCGTCCATCGGCGCAACAACCTGCCCCTTATAGTGGACCACGATCAAGCGCGGGTCGACCACCTCGTCCACCCGGAAAGCCTTCGGTGCCTGACCGGCGGACATCATAGGCACGAAAACCTTTGAAGCGTAAACCGGACGCGACACGCGGAAAAAACGGTTGAGCACGGCCTCGTCCCAATCGCTTTCCATGAACTCGCTAAGCACCAGCGGATACTCCTGCACACCGACGCCCGACGGGTCGCCTTTCTGCGTTTGCTTCAGGTCATAGAGGATTCCGATCAAGGCCGCGTTCGCGTCATCGCTGCCGAAGGCGGAGTCCTGCGCGGCGCAAGGAGACGCCGCAATCGATGTCAGCGCCAGCGCACTGACCAATTGTCGCCAGCTAAACTTAAAAATCCGCTTACTCATCGTTGTCACCATTTGCGCGGGAAATTTGGTTGTAGTAGGCCTCGACCATCGAGGCATATTCCGGGCTGACTGGCTCGCCGCGTGCTGCCATCAGCGCCTCGCGCTCAGCAGTGGTCAAACCGGCTTCGCCAAAATGATCGTCCCCCACCGCACGGTCTGGCCCCACCGCCATCAACTCGGTAGACTGCGGCGCTTGCCCACGCATTTCCCGGCCACGACTACGGATTGCCTCCTTGGCCGCCTGCAATTCCTGCTGGGCATTCTGCATGACCTCCTGCCGCTCCTCCGGGGACAGATTCGGGTCGAGCGCCTGCGCCATGTTGGACGCCGCACTGCCAAGATTGCGCGCAGCCTCGGGCGATGACTGCAACACCTCGGACTGAAGTTGCGCCGTTTCCCGAGCAATATTTTGCTGCTCCGCCTGATTCGTTCCCGCCTGATGATTCAAGCTTTGCTGGCGGTCCTCCAGACTCTGCGCCTGTTGAAACATCTCGGCCAACTGTGCGAGTTGTTGCTCGTTGGACGACCCCTCCGCACCCGACTGATCTTCGGCATCGGCAGTCTGTTGCGCTTCCTCTTCGGCCTCTTCCAGTTCGTCCAAATTCTGCTGCAACAAATCAATTGCCCGCTGCAACTGCTCCAATGCGCGGCCTTGCGCGGCGGACGCATTTCCGGGCGGCGTAGCGGTCAACATCACGTAAACCTCGCGCATGGAATCCGACGCGCCGGAAACTTGATAACTCGCAGGCGCGTTGACGTTTTGCGTCGGTATCACCAATGCCTCCGTGTCCTTGGCCAAGCGGGTTTGCTCGCGGGCACGACTCGATGCCTCGGCGGACGAACCATTCAGCGCCGTCTGCGCGGCATGCAATTGCCGGAGCTGCCGGACAAGGTCCTCCGCGTATTCCTGCGACGATTGCTCCTGCCCGTTTTCGGCCGCCAGCTCGGCAAGCTCCTCCATCAACTCTTGCTGCGTGCGGGCCGCGTCGGCAAATTCACCTTCTTCGATTTGCTGCGTGGCCTCCTCGGCGAGTTGCTCCAATCGCTCCGAAGTTTCGTCGCTGGTCTGGCTCTCGGTATTCTCCTGTGCGGCCTGATGCTCACGCGCCAGATTCTCCAACTCGCGCTGCAACGCACGTTGCTCGGCCTCGGTGGCAACCCGGTCCCCGCGGTCTTGCTGGAGGAGTTCCGTCTCGTGCCGGTTCTCCGCCTGCCGGCGCAAAAGCTCCTGCGCCTTGGCCGCGGTTTTCATTTCAAGCTGACGTCGGCGCAAGCGGTCAAACACCTGATTGAGCACATCAAGCACCCGTTCCTGACTGGACATCGCTTCGTCCAGT
>JBNNDZ010000233.1:0-6512 GCA_050285865.1 Puniceicoccales bacterium | reverse complement strand
GTCTACCCAACCGCATTGCTTTTATTCTGACGCCAGTAGTGCTGCCAGGCGCTCCAGAAAAGGGTGTTGTGTCGGCTTGAGCAGGCGGCGGGCTTCGTCGAGCGTAACCATTGCCACGCGGTCGACTTCCGGTATCTCGATTACTTTCCCGGACTTCGGTGGCCATTCGATTGGAAACGTATTGCTGCGCAGTTCGCGTTCCGCGGGCCATTCGCCCCGAAAGGCCCACGCATGCACGACCTTGCCGCCTTTCTGCTTAATGGTGTCGAGCGGCCAGTAGTCGGCTTCGCCTGCAGGCGGCGGCGCATGCCCGATTTCTTCCGCGAATTCCCGCCGCGCAACTTCGAGGTAATCGTCCTCGCCAGGGTCGAGTTCCCCCTTGGGAATCGACCAATGCCCGGCATCCTTTTTTGCAAAATACGGCCCACCCGGATGCGCAATAAACACCCGGAGTTCCTCACCGGAGTCGTCATACATCAGCAGTCCCGCACTCTCGCGTTTTGGCATGGTTCAGGGAATGGAGCGCATCACGCGAAGGCAACCGCCGAGTTGCCTAAAGCGCTGCGGCGAGGCGGGCGAGCTCTGCGGTGGTGGTGCGGAGGTTTTCGGGCCAGGGGAGACCGATGATGGGCTCGCCGGAATGAGCGTCGTCGAAGGGTAGGCGTTCGCCGTCACCGACGATGAGACGGTAATCAAGGGTGAGCTCTTCGCCGGGGGCGAGGTCGCGGCGGGCGAACACGAAGCCGAGGTGCCAGAGGCCGTTCGGGTCGAAGCTGTGGTTGAGATAGCATTCGTCCGGCCAGTCGAGGCTGACGGTGTATTTGCCCTCGAACCAGCGCACGGAGGCGGCGTCCTCGTGGGAGTCCGGCCCGAAGGCATCGAGTTCGGCACGCGAATACAGGCGTTCGATTTTGTCCGGGGCCACGATCACTGCCCCTGCTTTGACGGCAGCTTCGAGGAAGACGCCTTTGCCGGCACCCGGGATGCCGGATTCGGCGATGCGGTAGCGGGGCAGGATCATGCGCGGAGGGCGGTTTTTTGTTCCATGCGGCGGAGGAACTCGCCCATAACACGGCGGTAGAGTTCATCCTTAAGGAGTTCGTCTTCGACACCGGCGTCGATGCTGGGGTTGTCATTGACCTCGATGACGATCGGCTCGCCGTTGATTTCTTTGAGGTCCACACCGTAGAGCCCGCGTCCAATCGCGCCGGCGGCTTTGAGCGCAGCGCGGAGCACTTTGGACGGAATCTGGCCCGGGGGCACGGCTTCGGAACGGCCGGCGCGGGTGTTGCGCTGGCTGGTCTGTTTGTAAATTTGCCAGTGCTTGTGTGCCATGTAGTATTTACACGCAAAGAGCAGCTCGCCGCCAAGCACGGTAATGCGCCAGTCGAAATCTGTCGGCATGAATTGCTGGGCCACGAGCAGTTCGGAGGACTCCAGCATCGCCGTGGTGTGGGCCAGCCATTCCTCGCGTGTTTCGGCCTTTTTGACGCCCATGGAGAAGGACGAATCCGGCTTTTTGATGACCACCGGTAGGCCGAGTTGCTCCAATGCGCGCTCGCGGCCTTCTTTGTCAAAAAGCAGGGTCTGCGGGGTGGCAATTTTCAGGCGGGCCAGCAGTTCGGCGAGGAAAACCTTATTCGCGCATTTGAGGATGGACTGGGCGTCGTCCATGACCACGAGGCCCTCGCGCTCGGCCTTGCGGGCAAAGCGATAGGTGTAGTGGTTGACGGCGGTTGTCTCGCGAATGAATAGACCGTCGTACTCGGCGACTTCGCCGTAGTCGTCCTTGCCGAGCAGTTCGCAGTCGATGCCCAGCTTGCGCCCGGCGTCGATGAATTTTTCGATCGCGCGGGGGTTGGAGGCCTTTTGCGCGGGGTCGCTGGGGTCAAAGAGGATGCCCAGATAATAGCGTGGCGTCTGCTTGCGTGGGGCAGCGGGTTGGCCCTTGGCCACGAAGCGGGTGACGGCGTCGGCCAGGAATTCGCGGGAAGCTTCGTCCACGTTGCCGAGGGCGACGAGGTCGATGTTTACGAGTGACCAGCCATCTTGGCCCTTGCGGAAGTGCGCCTTGAGCAGCGGGGCGGGGAACAGGTTGAAAATTTGCCGTCCGAGACGTTCGAACGCCTTTTCCCGGGTTCGGGCAAAGAAAACTTCGAGGTCAAACGTATTGCCTTCGACGGTGCCGAGCGCCCGCTTCATGGCGTCATCGATCTCGGATGAGAGCACGCGGATGATGGACGGCAGCTTGGTGTCCTGCACGGTGTCGATGGCGGGCAGGGGCTTGTGCTTGCGCGCCTCGGCGACGAGGGACACGTAGTAGCCCTTGCTCTGGTAGCGATAAGAAGCGCAGAGGTTGACCACGCGCACGGTGCGACCCGCCGCGTAAACCGGGTTAGTCAGGTACTCCCGGGCACCCACGAGTGCGCCGTCCGGGAAGAGGTCGGCCCAGCGTTCGGGCCGTTCAGTTACGAAAAGAAAGGGAATCATTTTGGCCCACGATGGCCGGTGTTGCTATGGGGCGCAGATTGAGTCAGATTGTCGAAAATTATCAATGCAAATTACGCCCGAAAACATCGTTATTCGCCGGGGCCAACCGGGCGATTTTCAAGCCGTCCGCGAACTGGACCGTGAACTGATTGCCTATGATCGCCAGTTCGACCCGAGTCTCGACCCGGAATGGAGTCAATCCAGCGAGGCAATGGAGTTCTTTGAGGAACGTTTGGCCGGGCAGGGCGTGGCCCTGGTGGCCGAGTTTGAGGGGCACTTGGTGGGCTGCCTCCTCGGGGCCATGACGGAGTGTGCGAGTTATCGTCAAACGGTCGTCATGGCCGAAATGGAGACGCTTTTCATTCGTGGGGAAGCGCGGGGCACTGGCGTTGGCAAGCGCCTGGTCGGGGCGTTTGCCGATTGGGCCAAAGCGGAAGGTGCCGAGCGTATCACCATCCGCGTCTCTGCCGCCAATCGCGACGCTTTGCGGTTCTATGAACGCGAAGGATTTGCGGCCTACGATATCGTCATGGAGCGGGGCTTGTAGCGGCTCAGCGTGGGGGCGCGGCGGCCTGGGGTGCGGTGGCGAGACGCATTGTCGGTAGCAGTCGAATGCGATCGAAAGCAACCGATTGCAATCGATTGCGGACGTAAAAACCGCTGGCCCCGCCAGCAGGTATGCCACACAACAGCCTATGCCCTTGGTTAGCGCTTGGCATTGGCAGCGTGATAGTTCACTACTCCGCGGCAGCCGGGGTAGTCTGTGCAACCCCAAAATGGGCGGTTGTCTTTGCGGGTCTTGCGCAGGCGGGTGGGCGAGCCGCATAGGGGGCACTTCGGGCCGTCGGCGGGCGGGGCATGCTGCATGGCTCGCGCCTCAGTGCGGACTTCTGTGAGGCGCTCTTTGAAGCCGCCGCTCTTGGTGAATTCCTGGCCGAGCCGCTCTAGGTAGCGGCTCATCGTGTGGAGGGTCCGGCCAATCAGGATGAGCAACGCATTGGCGCGGACAAGGCTGTCCGAGGACGATAACTCAGGTTCGAAATTACGGTACTGCGCCAGAATGTGCAGGCAAACGCCGCGGTTGATGTCATCACCGTAGTTCGGTGGGTCGAGGCGCACCGCGTAAATACGCATGGCCTGCTGGCTGTCCTTTGGCCAAGGTGCCTGGCCACGCAGCATGAGCCATTCGTTGTAGTCGTCGCGCAATTCGCACAGGCTGGCTCGGGCGACATTTAGCAGGTCGAGTCCAGAGGAAAACGATGTTTGCAAGCGCTCAGAGCCTTCGGCGTAATTACGCGAGCCCGACCGGGCGGCGTGGGTCATTTGGGAGAATGTTCGGCCGCCGGGATCGTTTTTTAGGTTCAGGAAGGCATTGCAGAAATGCCGTGTGCCGAGCTCGACGATCTGCGCGAGCACGAAGGAATCCATGAAACGATAGCCCGCGCTTTTCCGGAAAAGTTCCACGTGTATGGTTGTGCGCGTGGCGTTGGGCAGGAGCGAGCTTTTTGTAGGATTTTTTCTTATGGATTCGAGCAGCGTCGATTTCGGTCGAGTGTAAACAATGAAGAACGTGCCACCGCTCGCAGTGTGGCCTTGCTTGCGGTGTGCTGTGCGGCCTAGCCTCCCGTATATGCTGCACGCTATCCGCCAACTGCTACCGGGGCCGTCGAAAGCTCCGCCTAAAGAAGACCGTGCGGCGAGGGGAGTATTCGGGGAAAAACAGGCCGCGAAATTTCTTCGCAGGAAGAAGCACCGCATCATTGCGAAGAACTGGCGCGCCGGGCGTGATGAAATTGACCTTATAACTGAGGACGGCGCTGTCTTGGTCTTCGTTGAGGTGCGCAGCCGTGATGCGGAGGCCTTGGTGGGCGGCTATGACAGTGTTACGGCGAAGAAAAAACAGGCACTCCTGCGGGCCTGTCGGGCCTATTTTAAGGCGCTTTCGCGGCGTCCGGCGCATTTTCGGTTTGATATTGTAGAAGTGAGGCTTGGCAATGGGGGTGGATTCACTATTCATCACTTCGAGAATGTCCCGCTTTTCCCGGCGGGCTTTTAACCGTCATCATTCCAAATCACACTAGCTATGCCAGACCAGGAAGCTTCCGCCCGCCACCCGTTCCTCCAAGGACTCAGCAAACACCGCGGTGCCCCGCCCACGATCATCGTGATCTTCGGTGCCTCGGGTGACCTGACCAAGCGCAAGCTCATTCCCGCGCTCTACAACCTCGGCCTCGACAGTCTGTTGCCGCGCGATTTTTATCTGGTCGGTTATGGCCGTCGTCCTATTCCGGACGAAGATTTCCAGAACGATGCGGAGGAAGCCCTGGGCAAGTTCTCGCGTCGCCCGCTCAACAAGGAGTTGTGGAGCCACGTACGTCCGAACATCAGCTACCATGCCGGTGGTTACGACGAACCCGAAGCCTTTGAAGCTTTGCGCGAAAAGATGCTCGGCATCGAAAAGGAAATCGGCCGTGACGTGCAGTTCCTGTTCTACATTTCGACGCCTCCGACCGTCTTCAAGCCGATTCTGGAAAACCTCGGTGCGAGCGGTCTGGCCAAGCACGGGGAGGGCACCGACCTGGCCTCGAAGGTCATCATTGAAAAGCCATTTGGCCGCGACCTCGCTACGGCGCAGGAGTTGAACCGCATCATCACGAATCAATTCGATGAAAAGCAGGTTTACCGTATCGACCATTACCTGGGTAAGGAAACGGTGCAGGACCTGATGGTTCTCCGTTTCGCCAATAGCATTTTCGAGCCGCTTTGGAACCGCAACTATGTGGAGAACGTGCAGATCACCGTGGCGGAAAGCCTCGGCGTGGGCACGCGTGGTGGCTACTATGACGAGAGTGGTGCCACCCGTGACATGCTGCAGAACCACACCATGCAGTTGCTCGCACTTACCGCGATGGAGCCGCCCGTTTCGCTGTCGGCAGAAGACATCCGGGACGAAAAGGTGAAGCTTCTCAAGGCCATCCAGCCGATGAAGACTGGCCCTGACGGCGACGTTGTGCGCGCTCAATATGACGAAGGCTTGATCGACGGTGAACGCGTTCCGGGCTACCTGCAAGAGCAGGACATCCCACAGGAGTCCGCTACGGAAACATTTGCCGCGCTGCGTATGTCAATCGACAACTGGCGCTGGCAGGGCGTTCCCTTTTACCTGCGCAGCGGTAAGCGACTCGCCCGCCGTGTCTCGGAAATTGCGATTCAGTTCAAGCAGCCTTCCGGCAGCCTTTTCTCGGACCCGACCCGCTTTGACCTGGCTTCGAACACACTCGTGATCCAGATCCAGCCGGACGAAGGGGCGACGTTGCTGATGAATTCCAAGATTCCCGGCCTCGAGACGCGCACACAGCCAGTGAAGATGCACTTCCGCTACGCGACGACCTTTGGTTCGAATACGCCGGAAGCTTACGAGCGACTGATCCTCGACGCGATGGTCGGCGACTCGACACTCTTCATCCGTGGTGACGAAACCGAAACCTCTTGGAAGCTTTACACACCGGTGCTTGATCACTGGGCAGAGTGTGGCCGCAAGGGGCTCGATTCATACGCCTCCGGTTCGTGGGGACCGCTTGCTGCTGACCGCCTCCTCTGGGAGAGCAAGCACGAGTGGCGCCGCGCCGGTCCGTAATTCCGGACGAATAAGCAAGTTTACTGGTTTGCGCGGTTGGTTCCCAACCGCGCGCCTGTGAATATCTTTCGCGATAATGAAGCGTCGCCTGCGCTGCTGTCAGCGCCGGTTGTTCCGCTGCTTGAGGTAGAGCGGGAGGAGGGTTTCCTCGATGTACTGGAAGGCGGCACTTAGCCCGTCACTGCCCGACCTGCCGCCGTCCTCCGAGTTGTGGCCCGACGGAGTGTCGCCGGAAATGGCCGGGTACGAAGGCGCCGACCCGTTCCTCCATGTCGCCCATGCGCTGGAGATCGCCCTGGAGAGCGAGAAGCAGGGCCACGCGTTCTACGCCGACATCGCCGCCTTCACCGCCGACCCGGAAATCCGCGCCGCCGCCCAGGAGTTC
>JBNNDZ010000232.1:0-5865 GCA_050285865.1 Puniceicoccales bacterium | reverse complement strand
GAAGGATGCGTCTCTGTCTTGGCGAGGCCACAGACCTTATCGCTGGCAAACACGGCGGACGCAGTGATGTCGTCTTCCATTTGCAGCTTGGCGGCTGGGGCGAAGTCCTTGCGCAGACCAAAGATACGCCAAGAGCCATCGGCGTTGTAGCCGACGCGCAGGTACTGCGTGATCAGGCGCATCTCCTTGTATTTGAGCCAGTTGCCCGAGGAGCCGTTGACGGTGTCCACGCTGAAACGGGTGCGCCAGTCGTTTTCCCAGTCATCCTTGTAGAAGCGCTTAACGATGAAGACGAGTTCCTTAATGTAGAAGGGTATGGTCTTGAGCCATTCGTTGTATTCGTCGGTGTAATCTGGTGCGGGAGTGAGCAGCTTGATGACTGAACCAAGGGTACGCTCGGCGCTGAGAATTGAGCGGCCTTGGTCGCGGTTCTTGGAGTTTTCCTTGAAGCGCATGCCGTATTCCTTGCCGAGGATTTCTTCTACGAAGTCGAAGTCGCGGTCGAAATCGGCTACAATCACGGGTGCGTAAATGATGGCGTCGGAAATGGATTTGGAAATCTCGGACTTTCCGCCACCGGAGACGGTGCAGGGCTTGTGGCAGAAGGTGCCTTCTGCGGTGGTGCCGACGAGACGCCAGCGACGGCCTTCGGTGGCCGGGCGCTGCATCTCGATCTTGTAGCCGGAGGGCAATACGTAGGTGACGCTTGGTTTCAAGCGCATGCAGCGGCGGTTGTCGCCCTTGCCCCAGCAGACGGATTGTTCGGCGAGTGAGATTGTGGTGTCTTCCGGAACGTAGTGAATGTTCGGGTATGTCGTGTCGATTGCGTAGCCTTCGGGCTGGCGCTCGGCACGGTCGCCGAGGAGCTTGAGGGCGTCTTCAAAAGAGTGGTCGAGCTCGGGGATGAACTGCGCGAGGCGGAAATCTTCACCGAGGTCATAGCTCGGGAAAGCGATGGCACCACCGGCGTGTTCTTCTTCGGCCAAACCGTAGAGGTTGGCCGCGTAGCTGATCTGCGTCTTCACTTCCTTTTTGCAGTACCCGAAGTAGTTGTCCGCAATGATGGTGATGACCACGCCGGATGCGTCGCGGGCGGTGAGCTTGAACGCGGTTCCGCCGTTGTAGAGCTCGTCTTCCTTTTCCCAGCACATGCCGTCGCGCTTTTGGCGCTCGGTGGCTTCGTCGATGTGGGGGAGTCCGAGTTCCTTCTTGGTCTTGGTAATGAGGTGGGGGGCGAGGATGACGCAGCCGGTGTGGCCGGTCCAATGGCGCACGTCGACAGCAGCGTCATTCTCCGGGAGGAAGGGGTCGCCCGCGTTGCCGAAGATACTTTCGACGAAATCGAGGTTGGCGATCATGTTACCCGGAGCAAAGAAGCGCACTTCGTAGCGTTTCTCGGAGATAATGCCGTCGATACCAGGGCAAACGACCGGACGCATCAGGAGCGAAGTCCAGATTTCAGCTTTTTTATCCTGTCCGGCAGTGAAGGGGAGCTCCAGCAGGGAGCTCGGCGGATTGAGGGCTTCCTTCAGCATGCGAGCGAAGGTGACCTTCGGCACGCCGAGCTTGTCGGCAGGAATCGGAAGGCCGCCTTCGGTGACGTGGAACACGCCCTTGGTCGTGCGGCGGTCGCTCTTGGGATTATGGAGGACACCATTATGCACGCGGTAGCTGTTGATGATGTCACTGGAAAACTCGTCCTTTTCCGGTGGCACGGACATCACGCGGGCAAGACCGTGGCGGTCCAGGCAAAGTGTGTTGGAGGGCAGGCGTGGGCGCGGCTCGGACTCCGGCAGGTCGGATAGGTAGCGGTCGATGAAATCCTGTGCGCGCTGGTCAACGGGGCTCAGGTGCCCAGCGAGCAGACGGGCTTGTTCACGGTATTGAGCCAAAAGCCCCTTGGTCAGACGCATGAACGGATAGTTCGCCTCTTGCCCGACGGTGGGCTGGCTGAGTGCGGCGAGCTTCAGGTTCGCGTATTCAATCAGGAACGGGTCGCGCGAGACGGCGCGGCGTTCATTATCGGGCATTAGACCAATAGCGGTTTCCAGATTCATAATTGATACTTTTGTAGTGATTTCCAGGTGATTTCAAGCGAGAGCGCTGACCCGAGAGAGCAAATTAACGGCCAGCCTCCGCGACAAGGTTTTTCGATGAATAATAAGGATGCTTGAAATTAGTAAAGTTAATTCTGTGTAGTCAAAGAATAAGCACTGTAGGCGTCAAGCCTCTTTGAGCTAGAAGTCAGTAGCGAGGCGCGTGCCGAGTATGCTATTTTTATCCATCAGGATTCTCTTTTTAATATTGCCAAGTTGGTAATTTCAGTAATTTTCGAAAATACAAATGGAAGAGAATGCCACAACATTGACTGAACTGGAGCAAGCGCGCGAGGACTTTGTCCGCCAATGGGGCGCGATGGGTAGCGCTTGGGGGATCAACCGCACGATGGCTATGATCCATGCTTAGTTGATGACGAGCCCAGCGTCGTTGACGACGGACCAGATCATGGAGGAATTGCAGATCAGCCGCGGCAATGCCAACGCCAACCTTCGCGAACTGGTGGGGTGGGGCTTGCTGCGACCGGTCGCGGTCAAAGGTGAGCGTAAGGACTATTACGAGGCCGAAAAGGATGTTTGGAAGATGTTCTGTGCCATTACCCGCGAGCGTAAGCGTCGGGAAATCGAACCGGCGATGGCGGTCTTGGAGGACTGTGCCGAGCGCACGAAGTCGATCAAGACGGCTGAAGCCAAGGAATTTACCAAGATGATGCGTGAGCTCGCGGAGTTTGTCTCCACCGCCTCATCCGTGATGGACCGGATATCCCGAAGCGAACGCAGTAAAGTCGTCCCGGCGACGATTAAATTGTTCGGATAAGAATCACCTAAGTCATTCACAGTTTTTAAAGGAAAGAGAGCTTACCATGGACATGATTTTAAAGAACCGCACGGCATTTAAGCCTGCTGCTAGACCGCTCACCATTACCGCACCACGGATTCGTCCCCGACGCCGCTTGATGCATGCGGCTGGTGCATTCGGTGGCCGTCCAATGATTGCATTTATTTTGAATGAAATTTTCGGAAAATACTGAAAATTTAAAACATATAGGATTTGCAATGCTACTACAAATTACTGACCTAAACCGTGGAGACGAAGGCGTGGCCGAGCTGGCTAATGCAGGCGGTCCTTTCATACGTGCAGCCTGGCGGGATGCGCTTATGCTGCACTTCTTAGTTCCCGCGGAAGAACTCCAGGCAGTGACGCCTTTTCCGCTGGACTTGTATGCGGGCTGGGGCGCGGTGACGCTTGTCGCATTTCGCATGGAAGATTTGCAGTTCGTCCGATGGCCTTATTTGCCGACTTGGGCGACAGCACCGGCAGAGCACACTTTTCTAAACGTGCGTACCTACGTTCGCGAAGGTGGCGAGACGGGAATTCATTTCCTGAGGGAGTATGTGCCCAAGCTACTGGCAAGGCTGGTCGGACCGCTGACCTACGGACTGCCATATCGATATGCCACAATCGACTACCAGCACGATGCGAAGAACCGTCGCTTTCGTGGGGAAATTGGGCGTCGCATTGGAATCGGTTTCGATGCGGAGTATGCCTTGGAGCCCGCTCCAACGCTTCCGGGGACTTTCGATGAGTTCGTCCTCGAACGCTACACGGCATTCAATCGTTGGCAGGGTAAAAACGTGCTATTTCGGGTGGCACATCCACGCTGGCTTATGCGCCGCGCGCGCTTACGGGAATTTCACGATGAGGCCTTACGGGGCCTTTTTCCATTTTGGGAGGAAGCCCGCTTTGTGGGAGGCCATTTCACACCGGGTTTTGACGCAGTTCAAATGGGCGCGCCGAAACTAATCCAATAACCGCTTTAACGCAGAAATATCATGAAAGAGAACATACTGATTCCACTACTCTGGTTCGCCGGGGCGGGCCAAATATTCATTGCACTAATTTATAACTGGGTGCGTCGGATACTCGATTGGGATGCTGCCATTGAGGCGATGCCGACACGGCTCAATCGGCAAATAGCGCATACATACAGCCGTTATATCCAGGCCCTGAATTTTGCCTTTGGAATTATAACGATTGCCTTGGCCGACGCATTTTTCGAGGAGCCGCGCTTTGGGGCCGCTTTCGCGCTATTGTTGGCTACCTACTGGGGGGTGCGCTTTGCCATAGCGATTGGATATTACGACATTCGAGCCATCACCGTCCAACGGCCATTGTTCCGGATTGGCAATATCGGCTTCGACGTGCTTTTCGGCGTGTTGGCGCTGATCTATGGCTGGACGGCTTTAGTGCTGCTTTGAGCGTCGTCGCCAGAACCAGGCACCAATCATGCCGGCACCGAGGGCCATCAGCAGGTAGGTGGAGGGCTCGGGAACGGGGGTGAATTCGCTCAGGACGACTTGGTTCTGATCGAAGATACTGCCGCTGCCGTAGTTGATGGTTGCCATCCAGAGACCGTCGGAGCTGAAGATCTGCTCACCGTTGAGCTGGTTGAAACTGCTGGAGAGGAGATTGCTGGAAAGTAAGGTGACAGAGTCCGTGAACTCGGGCTGGAAGCCGTTGATGATGCCGAATACGATGTCGCCACCGAGGCTCGCGCTCCCGGTCACATCGATGAAGTCGCTGTCGATTCCTACCGCGAGGCCACCGACCTCCATGAACATGGCTGAATTGGCGGAAAGGAGCAGGTTGCCCGTGATGGTGAACTCAGCCGGTTCTTGGTCGCCGGGTTCCAAGATGCCGTGATTACGGAGATTGCCAATAAGCTCACCGGAGCCGCCAATGACACCGCTGTTATTGGTTATGCCGCCGGTGGCTGACATGAGCCCTTCGATCAGTGTGAAGCCGAAGTTCTCCTGGGTGAGGGTACCATCAATCAATGCCTGGCTACCGGCAGCGACTTCGACCAAGCCGCCGTCATTTGTTACCGATTCGCGGAGGTCGAGCCCGCCCGCGCCCTGCGCTCGTAGTTCGCCCTCGTTTACGAAAACACTGTCGATCGTGTCGACGACCAAAGGGTTAACGCCGGTTGCGGTGATGGAGCCGGTATTGAAGAGTTGCATGTTGCCGGAGCCAAGCTGACCAGCGCCTTCGATGGTGTTGTTTACATTGTTGAGCGTATTGCCTGTTACGGTAGCCAGGATACGGGATTGCGGATCATCATTGAGGCGGATGATCCCGTTACCAACGAGTTGTGTGCCATCGTTGATGCGAAGGCTGGTGAATGCGCTACCGCCGTTGACGAGGATTTCGCGTCGGTTGTCGATTGTGCCGTCCAGGGTGAGCGTTTGGCCGTTGTCCACTTCGAGGCGCGCGTCGTTAATGATATCTGAAATGCTGGTCGCGCCAATGACACGGATGATGCCATCGTTGAGCGGGTCCGAATCGGAATTCAGCGAATTGAGGGTGCCGCCTTGAATCGCCGTATTGAGGTCGGTAGTGATCAATCCACCTTCGTGAACCTGGATGGTGCCCGAGGAATTTAGGTCGAAGTTTTGCAGGGTGGTGTCTTTAATATTCAGCGTTGAGCCATTGGTGACTTCGATCAGGCCCGAATTGATCATCGCCGCAGAGTCGCTGTTGTCGATGGTGGCAGCGTTAATCCCATCGATACGGATTATGTTTTGGTTTACGATAGTCGTGGTGTTGGAGCCGATATTGCCGCTCCCAGTAATGACGTTGTCGACATTGATCAGGCGGGAGGTTGCGGCATTGGTGCCAGCGATGCGCGACAATGGATCGTCAACGAGATTGATTGTGCCGCCGCCGTCGAGGGTGACTTCGCCATCGGCAAACAGCGCAGTGACGCCGGTAGCCCCCTCTAACCGAACTTCATTCAGGGCCCGGTTC
>JBNNDZ010000231.1:0-2904 GCA_050285865.1 Puniceicoccales bacterium | reverse complement strand
GCATAAAACCCAACAAGGTTACATTGGCGAACTGCGGAAACGCATTGCCGCCTTCGTCGCCGAAACCGAGCTTTGCGATGCAGAGTTCGCCGAGGATGCCGCCGAATATTTGTTCTTTGAACTGGTCGATGCCGAGTCATTCACGATCTCGCAGGAGGCGGCGTCGCTGGCGGAAACTTTCCACCACGAACTCGTCGCCAAACGCTTCACCGAGAAATTCGACGCAGCACGTGCTTCGATGCGTGGCAATGCCCCGGGCGAATTCCAAGTGCTGCGAGACTGGTTGCGCGGCTACGCGCTCGCGCACAACCGGCCGGAGCGCGACTTTGATTACATCGACGAAGCCGCCGCACATTTGCTCCGTGGTCCCATTGAAAAGCGGCATATTGTCAACGTGCCCATCGAAACCGATATCAATGGCCTGCGTGGCGATCACTCTGTAATCCAAAGTAAATCGCTCCACCTGCATTACAATCACTTCCTCGCGAAGCTGCGCCGCCACGAGCGCGTAGTCGCCCCGATGTATCGCGGTTTCCAGGCACGCAAGGCCGGGCTGATCGACGAGTTCCGCGAAGAACTGCGCCTGGACGAACTCAAGCCACGCGTGATGAGCGCCTTTGTCCGCAACCAACTTTTGGACAAAGTTTACCTGCCCGTCATCGGTGACAATCTGGCCAAGCAGATCGGCACGGCGGGCGAAGATGCGCGCACCGACCGCATGGGTATGCTGTTGCTCATCTCACCACCGGGTTACGGTAAAACCACGCTAATGGAATACATCGCGAACCGGCTGGGTATCACGTTCGTCAAGGTCAACGGCCCGGCAATTGGGCACCACGTTACCAGTATCGACCCTGACGAAGCGCCCAATAAGGCCGCCGCCGAGGAAGTCGAAAAGCTGAACCTTGCCTTCGAGATGGGCGACAACGTGATGATCTACCTCGACGACATTCAACATTGTAATCCTGAGCTGCTGCAAAAGTTCATTTCCCTGTGCGACGCCCAGCGCAAAATCGAAGGCGTGTGGAAGGGCAAGGCGCGCACTTACGACCTCAAGGGTCGCAAGGTGGCCGTCGTCATGGCGGGCAATCCCTACACCGAAACGGGTGGTAAATTTCAAATCCCGGACATGCTCGCGAACCGCGCCGACACCTACAACCTCGGCGACATCATTGGCGGGCATCGTGGCGCGTTTGAAGACAGCTATCTGGAGAACTCGCTCACGTCCAATGCCGCCCTGCGCCCGCTTTCCAACCGGAGCCGCAAAGACGTCTACGCAGTCATCAAAATCGCCCGCACCGGCATCCGCGAAGGCGTCGATTTCGAGGGCAGTTACTCCGGCGAAGAGGTCGAGGAAATGGTCGGTGTCATGAAGAAAATGATGCGTGTGCGTGACACCATTCTCCGCGTGAACTTGGAGTACATCAAGAGCGCTGCGCAAGCGGATGAGTTCCGCACCGAGCCGCCGTTCAAGTTGCAGGGATCCTACCGCAACATGAACCGTATCGCGGAAAAGCTCTTGCCTATCATGAGCGACGAGGAAGTCGAATCGCTCATCGATGATCATTACGAAAACGAGGCGCAAACGCTCACCCAGGGTGCCGAGGCAAACCTGCTCAAATTCCGTCAGCTCGAAGGCAAAATCACGCCATCGGAAACTGAGCGTTGGGAGGAAATTAAAAAGCGCTTCGTCAAAAACAAAATTCTCGGCGGGGCCGACAGCGACCCGGTCAACAAAGTCGTTTCGCAACTCGCCGACAACAATACCGCACTCAGTGACGGGCTTGCCCTGCTTGGCGAACGGCTTACCGCCATGCGTCAGCCGGTGTCCTTTGACGACACCACGCTGGAAAAATTGCGCGCGCTGTTGCCACCGCCGCCGGAGCCGAAGCCGCTTCGCATCGACGAGGAAACCCTCGCCCGCCTGCGCGACATTCTGCCCGCTGCCCCCCAAGCCAAACCGGTTCAACTGGAGCAGACCACGCTAGAGCAACTACGCGAGATCGTGGCCCAGCTCAAGCCCGCGGAAGCACCACCGATGGCGCAGCCGACGCTTTCCCTCGACGAAAGGACGGACCGCACCCTCGACCAAATCCTGGAGGCTTTCCACCTGCTTTTCCGCCACACCGGTATCGACACCCCCACCCCGCGCAAGGCACCCGAGCGTGACGCAGAGTAGGCCGAACTCGTAACTCCCGCTTCCAAAATCTTGCCACCGTGCGACAACCACGCATGGTGGGGCGGATGCTAAAACCACTGGGCGAAGCCGTAACGCGCAAGTTGCCGGACAGTTGGGATATCCCCCGGCCACAGTCCGGCTGGAGTCGTGACCCCGCTTTGGCCACTTCACTCGCCGCCTGCTAGGAATCCACCCGCAAGCACGCGACCAGTTTCTTCTTCGCATCGTTTCCGCTGCCACAGGAAAAAAAGCACGCCGCCTACGCGATTTATGCGTTTTGCCGCTGGGTGGATGACGTGATCGACGAAACGCCGCCCGACCAGCAACCCGACCTCCCCACGCTCAAGGGCGAACTGAAGCAGATTCTCACTGGCCAAAGCACCCTGCCCTTCGCCCCGGCCTTCGCCGAAGTCACACGCCAATACGCGGTGCCGGTCAGCTTTTACGGCGATTTAATCGAGGGCTGTTGCTGGGACCGTCGCCCAGTGAAGTTGGAAACCTGGGCCGAGCTCGAGCTTTATTGCTACCATGTCGCCTCCGTCGTCGGGCTGATTATGAGCCGCATTTTCGGGCTGAAGGAGTTGGACGGCGTCCCCCGCGCCATCGAAATGGGCATCGCGATGCAGTTGACCAATATCCTCCGCGACGTGGCGGAAGACTACGCCCGAGGCCGCATTTATTTGCCTCGCGAAGAGCTCGCAGCTCACGACCTCGACGAAGCATTC
>JBNNDZ010000230.1:0-2695 GCA_050285865.1 Puniceicoccales bacterium | reverse complement strand
TCGGTCTGCGCGGCGCAGCCGGTGACGACGATGCGGGCGGACGGGTTTTCCCGCCGCGCCCGGCGGATCGCCTGACGCGCCTGGCGCACGGCCTCGCCGGTCACCGCGCAGGTATTCACCAGGATCGCATCCTCAAGCCCGCATTCGCATCGGTATGTGTAAGCTTGTGCTTGTTCGTGCTGCCAATTTCGGCACAAAGTGAAGAGGCTCCGTCTAGTGCTGGGATCGTCTATGCTGAAGAATTGACCCTTGAAATACCAGAGTTTGAGATCGAATTTGATGATATGGTCGATGAATCGGCCTTAATGGGACTGGATGATACAATCTCAATAGATTTCCCTCGTGAACGCGTTGTAACTATAATACGTAATGTTGCCGACCTATATAATCTAAATGTAGTGATACCAAGTTCGCTGGCTGAGTGTGAAGTGAGCATTAAATTGCGTGATGTCCATTGGGAAGATGTTTTCTGGATTACTCTAGAACCGTGCGGATACACCTACAGTGTTGAGGGCGTTGGTGGGAATATTGTGTTAATCAAGCCAATAGAGCACCAATCTACAGTCATGATTAGCGAGTCATGGGCATGGATGGGCATCGGTAGCATATTAATTAACCCATTGCTGCTGGGCATTAGCATCTTTTTATTTGTTTTGTTGAAGCGTAGGCGCACGTATCCCGTTGGGATGTAATTATAAGTGAATCCATTGTCATTATATAATGTCAAAGTCTTGTATTGATGACTTTAGCCGCCGGTTGCGCTGGGATGAAATCGACCCGGCCTGGGTGCGGCGACTCGTGGAGCTGGCAAGGGAGGAAGATCTGGCCGGCGGTGGG
Source organism: Puniceicoccales bacterium (assembly GCA_050285865.1). Classification (GTDB taxonomy): domain Bacteria; phylum Verrucomicrobiota; class Verrucomicrobiia; order Opitutales; family Cerasicoccaceae; genus Cerasicoccus. The sequence continues at coordinate 1,858 of JBNNDZ010000230.1, read as the reverse complement.
TTGCTCGAGCGCGCAGAGCACGATGGCGATGCCAGTACGGAGAGTGTGATCCAGGGCGGCGAGGGGCGCGCTCGGCTCGTGGCACGCAAACAGATGGTCGTGGCCGGGTTGCCAATCGTGCAATGCGTCTTTGACGTTTATGAAAGTCTCGGATCGGTGACCTTGTGTCCTGGCCGTGCGGATAGCGACCTTGTGCAAGCGGGTGAAACCATTGCCGAGCTGCAGGGCGCGCGGGCGGCGATCATCACGGCGGAGCGGGTGTTGCTGAATTTTCTTCAACGGTTGTCTGGCGTCGCGACGGCGACCCGGCTTTATGTTGATGCGCTGGGGGGCAGCTCCACGCGACTGCTCGACACACGCAAAACTACTCCGGGTTACCGCATGTTGGAAAAATACGCGGTTGCCTGCGGTGGTGGGTGGAATCACCGGCTAGGGCTTTACGATCGCATCATGCTGAAGGACAATCATTTGGCGGCGGCGGGTGCGACAACCGGTGCGCGCCTCGCCGCGGCAGTGCGCACGGCACGCGAGCGGCGCCCCGACCTTGGCATTGAGGTTGAAGTCGATGCGCTGGAGCAGATTCCACCCGTATTGGACGCCGGGGCGGACGTCATCATGTTGGATAATTTCTCCAATGAGCGACTCGTGGAAGCTATTTCACTGATTGGTGACGATGCCTTGACCGAAGCTAGCGGTGGGATTACATTGGAACGCCTGCCAAGCCTTGCAGGCCTGGGCTTGGATTTCATTTCCACGGGTGCGACCGTTCATCAGGCACCTTGGGTAGATATCGGATTGGATTGGGAATGAAACCATTGAGTGACAAGACGGATTATGATTTGCTCGGTGCTCTGAAATCGGGGCAACCTGACTTTGTGTCTGGCGAAATGCTGGCTGAGCAGTTGAGTATGTCACGGGTCAGTGTCAAATCGCGTATCGATCGCTTGCGCGAAAATGGTTTCAACATCGAGGCAGTCCGCAATCGCGGGTATCGATTGTTGAGCTCACCCATAGCTTTACAACCCACGGCGTTGGAATCAGCGCTGGCGGACCGTGAGGTTAGCCTGGGCTGGGAGCTTTTGGATGAGTGCGTGAGCACGAATGATGAGGCAATGCGCCGCTTGACTGACGGCATCAAAAGTCCCTTGGTGGTGATATCTCGTCGGCAGACGAAGGGTCGCGGTCGCTTGGGCCGGCAATGGCACAGTGAAGATGACGGCAATCTGATGATCAGCTTCGGGTTTCGCCCCAATCGGGAACCTGCTTTCATGCAGCGCTTTACGGTTTTTGTCGGGCTGCGGCTGGCTTCGCGGATTTCAGCGGAAACTGGGCTGGAGGTTCTGGCAAAATGGCCGAATGACCTGCTATTGGGCGGTAAAAAGCTGGCGGGGATTTTGACCGAAGCCCGGCTCGATGCCGACCGCATGCGCGAGTTGATCTTAGGCTTGGGCTTGAACATCAACAGCGACGTCGAACATTGGCCGACGGAGGTCCGCGATGTCGCAACGAGTTTGGCGCAGGCAAAGGGCGGAGCCTTGGACATGAACGACATCACCGCACTGGTGGTGCAGGAGGTTTCGCTGGCCTACGAAGATTACGTTCATAGCGGAATCGAAGGCGAATTGGCAGCGCTGTGGGAACGTTTTTCTGCGATAAGAAACCAATCGGTGACAATCTCTGCTCGTGAAGGAGAATTGGTCGGCACGGTGCTTGGTCTTGATTCCACGGGTGCTTTACAACTGAAGCTGGAATCCGGTGAGGAGCGTTCCTTTGCCGCAGGGGACGTTTCGATTCGGAAGTTCAATAACAAGTAACCGATGAGTGACGTTATCTGCATTGATATTGGTAATTCATCAGC
>JBNNDZ010000229.1:0-4925 GCA_050285865.1 Puniceicoccales bacterium | reverse complement strand
CGACTTGCTTTATCCGCGCGAGTGCTTGCTCACTGGCGAGCCGGTGGAGGACGATTCGGAGTTTCGTTTTTTGTCCAAAGCGGCGGTGAGGCGCGTGTATTTTATTGATGAACCTTTTTGCCCGACTTGTGGCGCGCCGTTCTGGGGAGAGCTGATCGCATTGCGGGAATGCCCACATTGCGTGGAGTTGAACCCTGCTTTTGCCAACGGCCGTTCGCTGTTTTTGCTCCGGGATACCGGTCGTGAATTGATCCACGAACTGAAATATCGCAAGGGGCAGCATCTCTTGCCGGACATCCGCGCGCTCGTGCAGACACGACCTCGATTTCTGGAATTTTTATTCGGTGCGGTGCTGGTTCCGATCCCACTGCATCCTATTCGCGAGCGTGAGCGGGGCTACAACCAAAGCCTGCTGATTGCCCGCGAACTGGCGACAGCGGGCGGCGTCGCAGTGGCCGAATGTCTGGAGCGCGTGAAATTCACGGAAACCCAAACCCGGCTGGATCGCAGTCAGCGACTGGCGAACTTGCGAAATGCCTTTGGCTTGCGCAAGGGAGTAACCTTGGATTCCGACCAACGCTACATCCTGGTGGACGACGTTTTCACGACCGGCTCCACGCTCAACGCGGCGGCGGTCGCCTTGCTCAATTCCGGGGCCGAGCAGGTTGATGCAGTCACGTTAGGGCATGGTTGACGAATCGCCTCAAAACGATCTAGATTGTTCGTTTACCCATATTTCAATCTAGTTTCGATACATGGCAATTTTTCGCAGACCGCAGTATTCCACCGTCCGCGTGAAGAAGAAGGACATCCCCGCCGGCCTCTGGACCAAGTGTCCCGAGAGCGGCGAAATCGTCTATAACAAGGAGCTCGAGGAAAACTGGATGGTCGTGCCTAAGAGCGGCTACCACTTCGGCCTGAAGGCACGCCGCCGAGTCGAGTTACTCATCGACGACGGCACCTTCGTCGAGTTCGACGAGGCGCTTACCAGTGTAGACCCGCTCAAATTCGTTGACAACAAGCCTTACCCGGCCCGCATTGAGGCCGCCCAGCAGAAGACGGGGGAAAAGGACGCCGTAGTCAGCGGTGACGGCAAGCTCGAGGGCATGCCCGTGTCACTCGCGGTGATGGACTTCGCTTTTAACGGTGGCAGCATGGGTTCGGTTGTCGGGGAGAAAATTACCCGCGCCGTCGAACGCGCCACCGCCAATAAAACGCCGGTCATCATCGTTTGCGCCTCCGGTGGTGCCCGTATGCAGGAAGGCATTCTCAGCTTGATGCAGCTCGCCAAGACCAGTGCCGCGCTCGCGCGCCACAGTGAGGCCAAGCTGCCGTATGTCGCCGTGCTGACCAATCCGACCATGGCCGGTGTCATGGCAAGTTTCGCGTCCCTGGGGGATGCAATCATTGCCGAGCCCAAAGCCTTGATCGGTTTTGCCGGCCCGCGTGTCATCAAGGAGACCACGCAGCAAGATTTGCCCGCTGGTTTCCAAACTGCGGAATTCCTGCTCAAGCACGGACTGGTTGATCAGATCGTGCCGCGTTTGGAAATGAAGCAACGCCTCGGCACACTCCTGCGTGCTTTCATGGGCGTTGAACAACCAGCCAAAGCTGGGTAGGGCAATCCTTGCACCATTTTTTAGAGCAGTTCCACTTTAAATTGTCTGCTCTAGGCGGGACGGTTTCATTCAGAGCCGTCCCGTTTTTGTTGAACAGGCAAGGTTTTGCCAGTGAGTTATCGGCAGGTTCGTCCGCATCAGTTATTAGTTGCGTATTAGGCTGTTTGCCTCGTTCACCTTGTGACATGGGCCGCTGATGCTGGTCTGGATGCGGGCTCCCACCCCTCGTCCGTTTAAGCCCTGGAACGCTTTGCATTGCGTACGCTCAGAAGCCACTCTGACGGAGATAATTTTCTCACAAAGGCACGTAGGCACGAAGGAAATCCTTGGGGCCTTTGGGGCTTGGTGTGAAAAACATCCACAGCTGCTTCCGAGAGGGCAATGCAAGTGTGCGTTCGTTGAAGTGAGCCCAGCGTCATACTGACCGCCAAGGCGCGTCAGCACCAATCACTAAGGAGGGGCTATATTGGGATTTTTCTGTGTAATAGTAGTGGTATTGGACATGAACAAAAGAATACTCAAATTGGCCATAAATACAAGTGAAAATGTGAGCACTTTGCGTTTTTCGTTGGATGTTTAAGCAGCTTTGGAGAGCAATGTCTTGGATTTGTTACACTCTGTAACGAATTTGGCAAAAAATAAAGCCAACACCCTATATACTTTTTTTCTAAATGTGGTATATTTCACACGTTGGTTAAAACCGACACAGAATAGTAGCAGTAGTGGTAGCTGAAGCCGCCGACCCTTGGGGTTGGCGGCTTCTCTTTTAGCAGATCGCTTTAACGGTGTGAGAGGGAGGCTTGACAGGTTTTCCCTAAGGACCGTTGGCCCGCTCACAGGAACCAGTGGAGCCAACGCTATGCAGCGTAAATGCCTGTTGATGTCAATTGGCCTTCCTCGACGGCGAATTGGACAAGGCAGCCGTCAAAACAAGAACCATTGATCCCGGAGGGATCGCAGCATGATCGACTGGAATGTGCTCGGTTTCATGCGTTGCCATCGACCCGATGATTTTTTCTGCCAAGGGGCCAAGGACCCCTCCGTCTGCGCAAGCGCAGCCACTTCCCCTTTGCAAGGGGAGGACCCCGTCGTGTTTGCCGTTCGTAGTGGGTCGTCCGCCTCTACATATTCGTTTTGATTCATTCTGGTAAAGCCAGCTAGGGACAGCAGGTTTCAACTTGATGCCCACATTGCCCGAAGTAGTGCTCAACGATTAATCGGGCTGAATCTATTCCTAATGATTCAATTGTATGACAAGTAGCCTGCGTTTACACCTTGAAACCGGGCGGGCGAGTACTACGATTCTCCCATGGTTCAGGATTCTCCTACGAAGTTAATCAACGTGCGCGACTCGCTCACCGGGTGGAAGCGCACGCTGTATTCAATGGGGGGAAAGCCACTTGAGAACTTTCTGGGAATCACTGCGCTCAATGAAATTTACTACCGGGTGACCGTCGATCACACGACGATTAACTTTTTCGAACGCTCACTGCGCTCTTTGAATGTCGCCTACGAAGTGAGTGAGGAAGACCTCGCCAAGATTCCCAAGGAAGGGCCCGTATTGGTCGTGTCGAATCACCCCTTTGGCATTGTGGACGGGGTAGTCTTTGGCGCGCTGCTTACCAGCATTCGTGATGATGCCAAGCTGCTCGCAAATTACCTGCTCACCAAAATGCCGGAAATCGTGCCGTGGTTGATCGCGGTCGACCCCTTCGGCGGCCCCAAGGCGGCGCGGAGCAATTTTGCGGCGATGAAGGAGACGATTCGTTTTCTTCGTGACGGTGGCTGTGTGGGCACATTTCCGTCTGGCACCGTTTCGCACTGGTATTGGGGCGCGCGCCAGATCACGGACCCACCCTGGCTCGATAACACTGCGCGCCTGGTGCAGAAGTCGCAGGCGACCGTGGTGCCAGTCTTTTTCGAGGGCCGAAACTCGATTTCCTATCAGCTCATGGGCATGCTCAATCCGATGCTGCGCACGATGAGCATCCCGCGTGAAATGGAGAAGCGCCTCGGCACAACGGTGCGCTTACGCATCGGCCAACCACTGGCTTATCGCCAGCTAAAGGACTTTACCGAACCGCAGGCGCTTACGGATTTTCTTCGCCTGAAAACCTACTTGCTTGCCAATCGGGTGGGGGACGACGCGCCCCGCCGCCGGTTCTCCTTTCCCCGGCTGCCCAAGCGCGAAACGCCAATGGCCCCAATCAAGGAATCGGTCGCACCAGAAGTCTTGGCCAAGGAAATCGCGGGCTTGCCGGAAGACCGCCTCTTGACCGAGCACGGCGATTTTCAGGTTTTCTGGGCGCATGCTGAGGAAATTTCCGAGGTGCTGGAAGAGCTCGGCAAGCTGCGCGAACGCACATTCCGCATCGTGGGTGAGGGCACCGGCGAGTCAACCGACCTCGACCGCTACGACCTGTATTACCGCCACCTGTTCATGTGGGATAAGGCCAAGAGCGCCATCGTTGGCAGCTACCGCATCGGCCTGACGGATGAGATTTTGCTGACGAAGGGCCGTCAGGGGCTCTACACCGCATCGCTTTTCAAATTCAAGCCGGAGTTCTTCGAACGGCTTGGTCCAGCCTTGGAAGTCGGACGTTCATTCATCGCGCCCGACTACCAGAAAAAGCACGCGTCGCTCTCGCTTATCTGGCGCGGCATCGGCCTTTTCGTGGTCCGCAACCCGCAATACCGCACGCTGTTCGGCCCGGTAAGCATCAGCCAGGAATACAACGCTGTCTCGAAGGATCTGATGGTGAAGTTCTTGAAGAAGAACAAGTTCCACCATGAGCTTGCCGCCTTTGTGAAGGCCAAGAAGCCGCCAAAAGGGGCACTTGGGGTGACGGAAAAAGAAGCCTTGGCCGCCGTTCGCAGTATCGACGATGTCTCGGCATTGGTTTCAGAAATCGAGCAGGACCAGAAGGGCGTGCCCGTGCTCCTGCGGCATTATTTGAAGCTCAACGGCACGCTGCTGTCGTTCAATGTGGACCCCGATTTCGGCTACTGCATGGACGGCCTGATTGTTGTCGACTTGACCGATTCTGACCAGCGTTTACTCCGCAGCTACCTGACGCCAAAAGGCCTGGAAAGCTTCCTGGCCTACCACGATGTCACGATGACGGTATCGAGCAGCTAGCTCAGTTGTTGAATAGATCAGTGCCGCGCGGCGCGCAAAAATAATCCGGCTCCTAAGCCCTGAAACGCGAAGTTCGGCAGCCAGACGAGGAGGTCCGGGCGCAGCGTTGGGCGTGTCTCTGCCCATGAACAGAGCACGAAGAAAATGAAGTAAACCATCGCTAACCC
>JBNNDZ010000228.1:0-3206 GCA_050285865.1 Puniceicoccales bacterium | reverse complement strand
ATCAGGAAGCTCGGCAGGTAGGGCGTTAGCTCAAGCAGGTTGAAGATGACTGCGAAAATGACGGCGATGACCGGCGGGGAAATCATCTGCCGCATGATCTTGCGGTTGAGTTGCCCGCTGACGATCAGCACGCCCACGCTCCACATGGCAATTTCCACGCCAACGAACACGACGATGAGCACGCCGGTTGCCTCGGCCCCAAAGAGTGGGGTGCAGACCGGAATGGCGAAATACCCGTAGTTATAGACGCCGCCGGTGAAGCAGAATGCGCGTCGCTCGCGACTCTCAGTGATGCCAAAAAGCGGTCCCAGCGCGTAGAAGACCGCGTAACCAATGAGGACGAACAGGATCCCGGTCAGCACGGCGGTGACGATGATCCCGTCTTGCCGCAGGTATTCGTTCTGCGAGACCAGCCAGAACAGGAACGACGGATAGAGCACGTTGACGACGAGCTTCATCAAGGTGTGTTCGCCCGCCTCGCTGATCCATTCCTGCCGCCGCGCCGCCGCCCCGACGCCCATCAGGATGAACACCGGCATGACGGCAAAAAACAACTCCGCGAAACCAATCAAGCCGCTTAGGCTGATCGATCTCGCGGAGCTGTCGAAAGTTTTTTATCTAGAGCAGTTTCACTTTAAGTTGTCCGTTCAGGTGGGTGCGAAAATGAATGCAGCGTAAGGCGGAGCCGATTGAGCGGGCTGGAAGCCCGTGATTGAGGCTCCAACGCGGCGACCTTTCATTTTCGCTCCAAGCCTGTAACCGTGCGCTTTTGCGCGCCAGCAGCGTTACTCGGTCGCTCACGGGCTTCCAGCCCGCTTCGCTACTCGCGCCTTGCTGGACACACAAAATCACAGCGGCCTGAGCGGACAATTTAAAGGAAAACTGCTCTGGAGGCTTAAGACTCGTTACTGCTTTGGGCGAGCTGTTGAACGACTTCCAGGATTTCGGCAGGTTCAGCGCGCTTGGTGTAATCCACGTCGACAAACTCGTAGGCGATCTTGCCGTTTTTATCGACAACGTAGGTTACGGCCAAGGGCAGCTCACCGGACTCGTCCTGATTGATCTTCGACAGGCCGAAGATCTCTTCATATTTGTCGTGGGTGGGTGTATCGAGCTCGTATACGATACCGTAGTCCTTGCCGACCTTGTTGTGGAGGTCGCTGAGGACGTAGAAATCCAGTTCGTTCTTTTCTTGCGTGGAAAGCGAGTGGTCGGGGGCTTCCGGGCTAATCGCGACCAGTGTCGTGTTGGCTTGTTCGAAGGCTGGAAGGAGGTCCTGCATCGCCGCAAGTTGCATGTTGCAATAAGGGCACCAACCGCCGCGATACCAGGTAAGGACGACCGGGCCATCTTCAAGCAATGCGGCAAGCTCGACCTGGGACCCGTCTGCATGGGGCAGGGTAAAGTTCGGAGCTTGGTCGCCAACGCGCTTGGCGGATTCCAGCACACCACTGTCGCGGACGGATTGGAGTCGTGCCTCGGCGGCGCGTTTCATTGCGTCAGTGGCATTGGCGGTGGACTTTGCCTTGCGGGCGTCCAGTTGCGATTGCAATGAGGCGGGTTCTTGGCTGGCACAGCAAGAAGGCGCTGCCATGGCGCTGCCTGTGGTCAACGCCGAGGCGAGTGCGCCCAAGGCGATGAATTTGATGGTCCGGTAGGTTGATTTGTTTTCCATGCGAGCTCTGTCGGTGATGTTTTCGTTTCCTTGCAAAAAATAAGGCCGAATTGTGGCAGACAGCTTGATTGGCAGTTTGTGCCATCGGAAGTCCTTCCAGCATCGTGCCGGCATTGACACAGTATGTCGCGAATATTATAAACCTACTCATGACTTCTTTCCTCATGTTCATCGGTACGGCTTATCTGGTGCTTTGGTTTTGTGCGATGGTGAGCGTGCTGGGGGATCGAGAGCTTTCGGAAATTACGAAACTTACCTGGGTGATTGTCTTGCTGTTTGCTCCGGTGATCGGGCTGTTGCTATATGCCGTGGTGAGTCCTGGCGGCCAGGATATTGAAACGTTGCAGGCCGAGCGGCTACGTCGTATCCAACGGGGCGAGGGGTAGCATAAGAGTCGGCGCATCGCAGGATTGACGTCTGCCGTTTGAGAATTGATTGTTCGGAAACGTGCGGTGGCCAGCCAAGCTGATGTCAACGTGCGGCGTTTTCTTTCATGAATTTCTTCGACTTATCGCTCATCGAGCGCGGCGGGCCGATCATGTGGCCGTTGCTGGTCTTGAGCCTGCTCGGGTTCGTTTTTTTCATCGAGCGCGCGCTCTACCTGCACCGGGGGCAAATCCCGGCCAATGCCTTCGTGGACGGGATTAAGAATCTCGTGCGCAAGCAGCGCGTGCTTGAGGCCTTGACGGTGTGTGAGGAAACTCCCGGGCCCACGGCGGCCATCGTGAAGGCGGCTTTGCTGAACTTCGACCAGAGCGAGGCCAAGGTCCGCTCGGCAGTGCAAGAGGCGGCCATTATTGAAATCCCTGCATTGGAGCGCCGTATTGGCACCATTGCGGCTATCGCCAAAGCTTCTCCCATCCTGGGCTTGCTTGGCACGGTGGTTGCGTTGATGCAGGCTTTTGGCATCATGCGCGAGGAGGGCCCCTATGCCAATGCATCCATTTTCTCCGGTGAAATTGCGGAGGCGCTTATCACCACGGCGACAGGCCTCGCGATCGCCGTGATGGCTTATCTAGCCCACCATTTTCTCTACGGTCGTGTGCGTGCACTCGTGCATGACATGGAGTGGGTGGCAAATGAGATCATGCAGTTCCTCCTGCTGGAATTGCCGGATGAGCTCGCCGCAGCCGACGAAACAACCAGCGAAACGGGCATTGAGGGTCCGCTCCCAACCGCGGATGACGACGAAGACGAAACCACCGAAGTCCGGACGAACTGATGCGCATTTAATTCAACCACTGATAACACTGATGGACACTGATCTCATCCCCCAAATCTTTAGCAGGAAGGGCGGCAATGGCGGTAATGGTTTGTTTGATTCACCGCTGACCGTTCTTCCCGATCTTCCTGTTGAATTGTAAATACCACGCACGATCAGTGTTCATCAGTGTCATCAGTGGTTGTCCTGTAAATCTGCTGAGTTCCTCGTAATTCATTCCGCATTCCGCATTTAAAAAGCATGTCTTTGGTTCAGCCACTTGAATTGCAACGTCACCTGCGCACGCCCCCAACCGGGCCGGACGTGGCG
>JBNNDZ010000227.1:0-6079 GCA_050285865.1 Puniceicoccales bacterium | reverse complement strand
GCGGATGAGCCCTTTCTCACTCCAACTCAAAAAGCGGCGTCGAGCCGCCGCACTCCAAAACCACTACTCCGCACTCCAAAACCAATTACGCCGTGCACCAGTGCGAATCCATAACGTGCTTGCTCATTCCGCTTTTGGTTGCGTGGCGAACCTGAGGCTGTTCGATTACTGGCGCACATGTTCCTGCTTACCATTTACGTTATTGTTGCGTTGGGCTTTTCGTTTTTGTGCTCACTGCTGGAGTCGGTTTTGTTGACGATTACGCCGTCCAAGATCGAAACCGCGAAGGCAATGGGTAAGGCGTGGGGGGCGCGAATGGAGTCGCTGAAGGCCGACATTGACCGTCCCCTCTCGGCGATTCTGACGCTCAATACCATTGCGCACACGATGGGCGCTGCTGGCGCTGGAGCCCAGTATGCGCGCGTATCAGGTGAGGTAGGCGAATCCATTTTTGCCGGCGTGCTGACCCTCGCGATACTGGTGCTTTCGGAGATAATACCCAAGACCCTGGGGGCGCGTTACGCTCTGTTTTTTGCACCTACGGTCACCTGGATTTTACCCAAAATGATTTGGACGCTGAGTCCGCTTGTTTGGCTTTGCATGCTCATCACCCGGGTCATTACACGGGGCGAACCGGAGGTTACGCACACGGATCGTCAGGAGTTGCTGGCAATGACGAATTTGGGCGAAGAGGAAGGCATCATCGATCAGCACGAGAAAAACGTGTTTCACAACATGCTGCAGCTCAATACGATGAACGTGAAGGACATCATGACGCCGAGACCTGTCGTGTTCATGTTATCCGAGCAGACTACGGGCCAGCAGTTCATTGAAGCGACCAAGGACCGGCCATTTAGCCGTATTCCAATTTATGGCCAAACCCGCGACGATGTGACCGGGTTTGTCGTACGTGCCGAGGTGCTATACCGCTGCATTACCCAAGGGAGGGATTTCCAGATCGGCGAACTTCGCCGCAAGATCTTGGTGATTCCGGAGCTGGAGCGGGTCAATTTACTGTTCCGGCGTTTGTCGGAAGAAAATACGCACATCATGCTGGCGACGGATGAATTTGGGTCCGCCGCCGGCATTGTGACGTTTGAAGACGTTATCGAAACCGTCCTCGGCTTTGAGATCGTCGATGAGAATGACCGCCACCAAGACTTGCAGGCCCTGGCGCGCAAGTTATGGCGTCACCGTGCGACGCGCATGGGCATTCCCATGGACGAAAATGGCCGGATGGAGCAGTAGTTGTGGTTACTCCGCCAGCGCGTTGTAGACACCCTCGGCGAGGAACAGGGCACCCGCAACGTTGAGGTGTACCATGTCGTGGGAAATGTCAGACGGGGTGCGGTGCGCCATGAACTGCTCGAACATCGCCTGCGTGTCGAGCAGGCGTGCGTCGAACTGCTGGGCAAGCTCGCAGACATTTTGGTGATACGCTTTGACGTGTTCGCGGATACGGCCGCGGTGGGCGTCGCTGGCGGTTTCGCGGCTTAGGTAAAACGGGGTAATGAGTAGCAGTTTGACGCCGGGTAGGGCGGCTTGGGTGCGTTCCAGGCTGCGCTCCAGGTAGTCGCGGTGGCTAGCGGGCAATTGGCGCTGACGGCCCTCCGGGTCTTCGAGGTTGCGGCAGCAGTCATTGATGCCAATTTTGACGGAAAGCCAGTCTGGTTTGTGGATGAGCGCGTCGTCGGTCCAGCGTGAATAGAGGTCTTCGGCGGTGTTGCCGCCGATGCCACGATTAATTATTTTCACGTGCTTGGCGGGCTCGCGCACCGTGAGCAAGTGCGCAAAGAAATTTACGTAACCACAGCCCAGGGGACTGGTGGCCGGTTCATGGCGGCCGGCAGCGGTGATGCTGTCGCCAATGAAAAGGAGAGTTTCGCCAGTTTGGAGAGCGGTGGGATTCATGGAAAGATGTCCAAACGCCTTTGTGCAAGTCTTGCAAATGAAAACGCCGCTTCCCATTGGAAGCGGCATTTGTATAAGTTATTGGGAAACATTTAGAAGGAATTTTCCAGCACGACTTCCTCGTAGGGAAGTTGGCCGGGGCGTTCCCAGGCACCTTTGGTTCCCTTGCCAACGGCGATCATGTAGCCGATGATGTGGTCTTCGGGCAGGTTAATGATTTCGCCGACCGCGTCGAAGTCGAAGCCGTCCATTGGGCAACTGTCGTAGCCCATGGCCTTGGCGGCGAGCATGATTGTCTGCCCGGCGAGGCCCATTGTGCGCATGCATTCGTCGCGCTGGACTTGATCGTTGCCGCGGTAATACTGATCAATCGCCGGGACTAGGATGTCCTGGACCTGTTGCGGAGCGCCCTTCCAGTAGCGGCTGGCGTCCTTTTCCCAGGCTTTCTTGTCGGCGCACATCACGATGAGCAGTGAGGCGTCGGTGACTTGCGCCTGATCCCACGCGACGGCGCGGATTTGCTTACGAACGGATTCGTCCTTCACCAGCAGGAAGCGCCAGTGCTGGATATTGAACGCAGTCGGGGAGAGGAGGGCAGCCTCCATGAGTTGACGCTCCTCGTCAGCGGAGAAGCGGTGAGTGGCGTCGTAGTGCTTGATCGCACGACGCGAATGTATGGCTTGCAGGGTGTCCATACTCGCAAGGAAACCGACTTTGCCGAAAAAACAAGTCTTGATGTGAAGATATTTCTGTAACGATTGCGTGGTGGGGCAACAGGCGTGGTTTTAAACAGGAAGATCGGGAAGGCCGGGGAATTTTATAGAATTCCGAACGTGGCGCTTATCTCACAGAAGGAAACAAAGAGAACGAAGCGCTTTTTGTACTAACAAACTGGGTTTCCTTAGTTAACTTCTGTGAATCAAGCGCCACGTAAGATCAGTGTTCATCACTGTCCTCAGTGGTTTAAATTTATGTATTCAACCAATGGAGAAACGGTATAATTCTCCGATCTTCCCGACCATCCTGTTGAAAGAGCTGCACGCTCACTCCCGATCGGCACCAATGCTGGTGTCTTTTTTGTCGAAGTGACCTGCAAGGGCGAGGAATACGGCACCGATCACGAACAGTGATGCGACCGAGCCCATGCCGATGCGGGTGGACAGCGTGGGGTTTTCCGGGTCGTTGAAAATGAGCGCCATCGTGCCCATGAGCGCGGGGCCCATCACGGCGGCGCTCTTGCCGATCATACTGTAAAATCCGAAGAAGGACACTTCACGCCCGGGTGGAATGAGCGTGTTGAAGTAGCTGCGCGAGAGCGCCTGAATACCGCCCTGTACCGTGCCGATCAACGCACCGAGCACGAACATTTGTGAGACTTCGAATCCGAGGAAGTGCACCGGTGTGGTTTCGAGGAAGGCCCCGTAGGTGGTTACGCAGAGGTAAAGCATGATCGCCACGAACATCATTTTGCGGGGACCAAATTTGGCACCTAGCCAACCGAAGATAATCGCGCAGGGCACACCGAAAATTTGCACGACCAAGAAGGCCTTCATGATCTGGCCAATGTCGAAACCGATCGTCGTGCCATAGTTGACGGCATTCGTGATGATGGTGTTCACGCCGTCGATGTAGAACAGGTAGGCGACGAGGAACCAAAGCATCGGCTTGATCTTCAGGATTTCCTTAAAGGTCATCCAGGTATCCTTCGCGCCAAGTCCCATCATGATGAGTAATGGTGGGCGGTCAGGGCGGGGGCGCTCCTTGAGGTTGATGGCGAGGGGAATGGAAAACAGAGCCCACCAGACCGCGGCGACCAGGAACATCACCTGGCTGGCCTCCACGGCGTTCGCCAGGCCGAACTTTTCCGGCGCTCCAGTGATGATGCCCACCGCGATCAGCAGAACCAGCCCGGCGGCGTAGCCGAAGGAAAATCCGAGCCCGCTGACTGTGTGGCGACGCTCCGGGGTGGAGACCGTGGCGAGCATCGAGTCGAAGAAGATGTTGCTCGAATAAAAGCTCACTGTGCCGACGATGTAGATCATCGTGGCAATCATGTATTGGCCTTCCTGAACAAAGTAAAAGCCCGCCGTTGCGACGACACCGATTGCGGCAAACGTGAGGAGGAGTCGTTTTCGCAGGCCGCCCAGTTCACCAATACTGCCGAGGAAAGGGGCGAGCACGGCGACCAACAGGGAGGCGATGGACACCGTCATCCCAAACATAAAAGTTTGCCGGTCGTCGGTTAATTCTGCGCCGTAGTAGCTTTTGTAAAGCTGAGGCATCACGAGGGCCAGCACGACCATCGCGTAGCCGGTATTGGCCCAGTCATACAGCGCCCAGGAAATGGTCTGTTTCCACGTGGGCTTGGGAGAGGATTTATTTTCAAGGACGGCGCTCATGACGAAACAGCGCGTCAGCGTGCCGTGTCGCCAAATCTCTCGCCAGCTTAAAGTTTCAGTCGCGGTGAACTTGAGTCGTCGTCAAGCCAACGAGGCGACCAATGAACACCGCGATGTATAGCGTGCCCGATACCGCGGCTCCAATGGAGGCCGAACGCGCAGCATTGCTGACTGGGGCGATGTCGCCGTAGCCGAGCGTGGTGAGCGTCACGAAGGTGAAATACAGGAAGTCCATCGGGGATTCCAACGGGGACTTATCCATACTGTTCAGGACGACGATGCTGCCCGGGCTGATGAACTCGATCGTCATGAACACGATCGTCCAGTTGACGCCGAGTAACAGGTAAACAGCGATGCCGCCACAGACCACATCAGCATTGATATCCTTGGTTTCCAAAACCGTGCGCAGGATGGACAGATTGATAAACAGGAAAAATGCCAGTTGGAACGGCAGGGCGAGGATGTAGGTGCCGCCAGAAATCCACGCCCACGTCGTCAATCCATAGGCGATGATGCCCAGCCCAATCGCGATGCTGAGTGTTCTGCGCTCTTGGGCAACAGAGTTTAGCCCGAAAATCATCGTGAGCATCGTCACCACACCAGTCGTCGGTGCGCCCCATTGATCATCGTCAAAGACTGGCACCAGGATGAGCAGAATCAGCAGCGTGAGCAGGAACAGGAAATACTTCCCGAGTGGCTTGGACTTTGGCGGGTTCATTCGGGAATGACTTCGATGTGTTGCCCTATGCGCAGGTCGAGCAGGGCTTCGGCGTTGCCACCATTGACGGCGATTTCGAGCAGTCCGCCGCTGCCAAAGTAGGCGAGGGGCTGCCCGGGGGCTGCGTCGCTAAAGGTTTGCAGGATGGTCAGTCGGCGCGGGTGCAGTGATACGTGGGCCTGATCTGGATTCAGGTAGGCGCGCAAATCATTTTCGGCGAGGTTGGTGATGGCGTTGCCGTAGTGGTCAATGTAGAGGATTTGGCCAAACGCGCGACTGTCCTCGTACTCCGGGGAGGGCCAGTTGGTTGGCTGTAAGGCACCGTGTTCCGGGCCGACTTGCTCAATGGCGACCTCGGCACGGTCGAGCTTTGCTGCAACGGGTGCGAAGATGTCGCGGCCGTGGAAGGTATGCGTCACCTGTTCGCGGAAAAGGTCGGTGTTGGTAATGGTGTGGGCGCGGGAAACGTCTTTTCCCAACCAGCCGAAAAGCCCGTTGTCGGGGCCGACGAACAGGCGCTGCCCTGCCTGCACCACAACCGGTGCCCGGCTGGAGCCGACGCCGGGGTCGACGACACAGACAAATACCGTGCCCGGAGGAAAATCCCGCCAGCATTGGCTAAGCACGAATGCGCCGGAGGAAATGTCACCCGGGGCAATGTCGTGCGTGATGTCCGCGATCTGAGTCTGCGAATACACCGAATGGGCCACGGCCTTCATCGCCGCGACATACCAGTCCCGCACTCCGAAATCTGTCAGTAAAGCAAGCGTGGTATTATGAAAAAATCGGCCTGCCCGGGAGTCAAGCCCGTGCGCAATTGCATTGGACATCTGGCGTGGCGATGGTAAACCCAAGTGCCTATGCATAAGACTTGGATGAGCGTGTTCGCGGCGTTGTTTTTCGTGGTTAGCGCAATGGCGCAATCACCGGAGGCGGCCGTAGCCGCTGGGATACAGAAGGTGTTGCCGGGCTATCAATTTAACAAGCGGCTTTCGACCCCCTCCGCGCGGGACCATGTGCTGTTGTTTTCTAAAGGCCGCGAAACCGCCTT
>JBNNDZ010000226.1:0-4700 GCA_050285865.1 Puniceicoccales bacterium | reverse complement strand
AACGAATACTTTAACAACTGGTCGCGCATGCCGAAGCGCCGCGTTAAGCAGACAATCGGCATCACTTACGAGGCTACACCGGAGGACATGGAGGCGCTTGTGCAGGACATCCGCACCATCCTCGCCAACGACGAAGGCGTGAACCAGGAATTTATCCTTGTCAACTTTACGGACTTTGGTGGTAGCTCGCTGGACATCCTGGTGTATTACTTTACGCTCTCGACGAAATGGCTCGAATACATGGATGTGCGCCAACGCGTCAACTGCGCCATCATGCGGGCGATTCGTGAACGCGGCCTCTCGGTGGCCTTCCCGACACGGACGCTTTACCTCGATGGGCAGATTGCGCACAAGATGGCGCATCTGGACTATGAAGACCGCTACTCCATTCAGCACCGCCGCGGCGGCGTGGGTGGTGCCAAACCTGCGGACACCGGTGATGATCCGAATCGCCCATCCGGCCAAATCGGCGGCGGCGCAGGCGGCGAAGGCCGTCTACCAGGCGACTTCGGCCCCGATCTGCCGATGTAGTGTGACGCATTTTTTGGATACAGCGGGCGCTGAGTGGGGCACAGAGGGCACGGAGGCGTGACTACTGGGTTAATGGGAAGAACGGATAGTATCAAAAAACGAATTTCCGCTCTTCCCGACCTACCTGTTTACAATACGTCCACCTCTGCACGCTGTGCCCCTTCCGTGTTTTCCACGTCCTTTCACGCTTACAATGGCAACGGAATGTGTTGGCCTCGGCGGGTAACTTTCGTTAGCGGTTTACCATGTCCGTAATCGTTGCTGTGGAAAAGGGCTCAAGAATCGCCATCGCGGCGGATTCATTACACACAGCCGGGAGCATGAAAGTGCCGCCCGAGCATAAGTTGAACCATGAAAAGCTCTTTAAGTGGGGGCCGTGTTGGGTCGGATTGATCGGTTGGGGTGCGTTGAGTAACGTGCTCGAAAGCGTGATCCGCGACCACCCGAATGCGATGCGCGACCCCTCGCGTCAAGGTGTGTTCGAGATGCTCCGTGCGCTGCATCCGGTGTTGCGCGACGATTATTTTCTGGAAACGCATGAGGACAAAAGCCAGCCGGTGGAATCCTCCCAACTCGACGGATTGCTGATTTCCGGACAAGGCATCATCGGGTTCAGCAGTTACCGAAACGTCAGCGAATACGGGCGTTTTTGGGCGATCGGCGCGGGTCGCGAATACGCACTCGGTGCCTTGCATGGTGTTTACTATCGTCTCCGTGACCCCGGCGCTATTGCCCGCGTGGGAGTCGAGGCAGCTATTCAATTTGATGACTCCTGCGGCGGTCCGGTGCAGGTGCATACTTTGGCGAGAAAGTAACAGATTGCTTGTCCCGGCCGCGGCAATGGCTAACGTTTGCTCATGCGTTACGATCCCGTTGACCCGCAATTCTTTGTCCGTAACCGCGAGCGACTCGCCACGCTGTTGGGGCCGCGTTCGTTGGCCGCCATTCGCGCAAATGACGTGTATCCGCTCAATGCCGACGCCGCCACGCGCTTTCATCAAAATGCGAACCTCTACTATTTGTGCGGAATCGATCAGGCGGAAACGGCGCTAATTATTTTTCCTGAGGCCTTCGAAGCCAAGGATCGTGTGATCCTCTTTGTTCAGCAAACCACGGAACATTTGAAAATCTGGGAAGGCGAAAAACTGACGCTCGATCAGGCTGCCGAACTTTCTGGAATTGAAACGGTCAGGCACATTTCGGAGTTTGACGTCACGCTCCAACGCTTGGCGATGGAGGCCCGCACGCTTGTTCTCGAAACCAATGAGCACGCGCGCGCCGATGCCAGCTCGCCCACGCGCAACGAACGTTTTGTCCGGGAATGCCTGGAGCGCTTTCCGCTCCACCACTACGAGCGGCTGGCCCCGCTGCTCGCCCAACTCCGCGCGCGCAAGCAACCGGAAGAAATCGCGATGATGCGCGAAGCCATCGCCATCACCCGGGCCGGCTTCGAGCGCGTGTTGAAATTCATCAAGCCCGGCGTTGGCGAGTGGGAGGTCGAGGCGGAGTTCGCGCACGAGTTCATTCGTCACCGCTCGCGGGGCTTCGCCTATCAACCCATCGTGGCCAGTGGCGAAAATGCACTTGGTCTGCACTACGTTGAAAACGAATCGCTCTGCGAAGACGGCGAACTGGTGCTCATGGACATCGGCGCGGAGTGGGGCTACTGGAACGCCGACCTGACCCGCACGGTCCCGGTCAACGGCAAGTTTACCGAGCGTCAACGTGCTGTTTACGATGCGGTGCTGCGCGTGTTTCACTTTGCTGCAAAGGCCTTGCGTCCCGGCGTGCAGCTCAAGGCTTACACCGCGGAAGTTTACGACGAAATGGCTAAGGAACTGGCCGGGCTTGGATTGCTTTGCGATGCAGAGTTAAAGGAACGCACGCCAGAGCAAGACCCCGTGCGCAAGTATTTCATGCACGGTGTATCGCACCCGCTCGGCTTGGATGTGCACGATGTTTACCCGCCACACGCGGAGGTCGAAGCTGGCATGGTATTCACCATCGAACCCGGCATCTCTCTCGCCGAAGAAGGCATCGGCATTCGCATTGAAAATGATTTCCTCGTTGGCGAAGACGGCAACATCGATCTCTGCGAAGGCGTCCCTTTGGAAGCGGACGAGATCGAAGCCGTGATGCGGTCGTGACGCGGAAAGATTCTCTCACAAAGGCACGAAGGCACTAAGGCGTGCAGGAGGGTGCGTGGGTTTCACACCTGCACGAAAAAGCCCCGGCGCGCGTGCACCGGGGCTTGAAACTTTGCGTTACAGACTAGCTTTGTGTTACAAAGCTTATTCGGTAACCGCTTCCAGGTCCCAGATTTCCTTGGCGTACTGGTGGATGGTGCGGTCGCTGGAGAACTTGCCGACGCGGGCGGTGTTGTGGATTGCCATCTTGGCCCAGCGGGCTTTGTTGCGGAAGGCTTCGTCGACCTGCTTCTGTGCTTCGCAGTAGGCCTGGTAGTCGGCGCAGGCAAGGAAGGGGTCACCGCCTTCGAGCAGGCTGCGGCGAACCGGTTGCAGTGCGTTGGGGTTGCCCGGCGTGAAGTAGTCCGAGGTCAGCCAGTCGAGCACGGCCTTCAGGTTCTCGTTGGAATTGTAGTAATTATACGAGTTGTAACCGGAGTTGCGGAGTTGCTCCACTTCTTCAACCTTGAGGCCGAAGATGAAGATATTGTCGTCGCCGACTTCTTCGCCGATCTCCACGTTGGCCCCGTCGAGTGTGCCGATGGTGAGTGCGCCGTTGAGGGCGAACTTCATGTTACCGGTGCCAGAGGCTTCCTTACCGGCGGTCGAGATCTGCTCCGAAAGGTCGGCGGCCGGGATGATTTTTTCAGCCAGCGATACGCGGTAGTTCGGCAGGAAGACGACCTTCAGCTTGTCGCCGACGCGCTCGTCGTTGTTGATCTTCTCCGCGACCTTGTTGATCGTGTAGATGATGTCTTTGGCGAGCGTGTAACCGGGAGCTGCCTTGGCACCGAAGATCACCACGCGGGGCACGAAGTCGCCCTCGGGATTGTGCAGGATTTCGCGGTAGCGGGTGAGGATGTGCAGCAGGTTCATATGCTGGCGCTTGTATTCGTGCAGACGCTTGATCTGCACGTCGAAGAGCGCATCGGGGCTCACCTTGACGCCGCATTCCTTCTCGATGATTTCGGCGAGGACGACCTTGTTGTCCCGCTTGATCTTCATGAACTTGTCCTGGAACTTTGCGTCGTCAGCGTAGGCGTCGAGTTCCTTGAGCTTGTCGAGGTCCGTCGGCCAGTCTTCGCCAATGGTTTCGTCGATCAACTGTGCGAGCTCGTGGTTACATGCCTTCAGGAAGCGGCGCGGCGTAATGCCGTTGGTCTTGTTCTGAATCTTGCCCGGGAAGAGCTCGTTGAAGGTGCTGAACAAATGCTGCTTGAGCAATTCGGTGTGCAGGGCGGCGACACCATTCACGGCGTGGCTGCCAACAACGGCCAGGTAGGCCATGCGGATCATTTTCGGGCGGCCTTCTTCGATGATGGACAGCTCCATCTTCTTTTGGCCATCGCCCGGCCACTTGGCTTCGACTTCTTCCTCCAGGAAGCGGCGATTGATTTCGTAAATGATCTGCAGGTGGCGCGGGAGGACCTTTTCGAAGAGCGGCACCGACCACTTTTCCAACGCTTCGGGCAGGAGGGTGTGGTTGGTGTAGGCAAAGACTTCGCGGCAGATCTTCCACGCATCATCCCAGTTCATCTTTTCCTCGTCGCAAAGAATGCGCATCAACTCAGCCACGGCGACCGCCGGGTGTGTGTCGTTGAGCTGGATGGCGGCCTTCTTCGGGAAGTCGGCCCAGCCTTCATTCTTCTTCTTGTAACGGCGAATGATGTCATGCAGAGAGCAGGTTACGAAGAAATACTGCTGTACGAGGCGCAGTTCCTTGCCGCTCTCCGTCGCGTCGTTTGGATAAAGTACCTTGGAAATGGTTTCGCTGACGGCCTTTTCGCGGACCGCTTCGGTGTAGCCACCCTTGTTGAAAGCGTCCAAGTCGAACTCGTGCGATGCCTTGGACTCCCACAAACGCAGGAAATTGACCGTCTGTGCGCCGTAGCCGACGATGGGGATATCCCACGGCACACCAATGATTTCCTTGGCCCCGGTCCAGACGGGATGCCAGTCGCCCTTGCTGTTGTTCTTGTACTC
>JBNNDZ010000225.1:0-3328 GCA_050285865.1 Puniceicoccales bacterium | reverse complement strand
CCAAGGGCTTCCCCGAGGCCGAAACCGCCTTGCGGACCTGGATCGTCTATCTGGAAGACGAAGCACTCTATGGTCCGGACGACCCGCTGTTCCCGGCCACCGCCATCGCACCGACCTCCAACACCGGCTTCAAAGTCGAAGGCTTCGACCGCCGCCCGTGGAAAAGCACCGAACCAGTCCGCAAGATCGTCAACACCGCCTTCCAAGCCGCCAAGCTGGATAGCTTCGGTCCGCACGCCTTCCGCCACATGCTCGCCCGCCATGCGGCTAAGAATTGCACGTCCGTCGCGGAAATCGTCGCCACGGCGCAGAACCTCGGTCATTCCGATGTTCTGACAACCCTGCGCAGCTATGGCCAGATCAGCCGGGAACGCCAGCGGGCGCTGATCACAGGCGAGTCAGAAGATGATGTTGTGGAGGATTGATCCGATTGCGGAGAAAGAACCGCCGCGCGTGGGAACAAGTGTGGGAACGATCGCCATAATTCTCGGATTTTCTCAAAAAATACAGCGCTCTACGCTGATTTCATGGCGGAGCGAGAGTCCGTATAACCCTAGTGTCCACATGGCTTAGGCCGTTCGCCCAGGTTCAGATTTGTCGTATTATTACAGATAAATAAATCCGCACGCTACCATTGCGGTTCGCGCACGTGCGCCCTAAATCGTGAATAAATGTGGGAACAGATGTGGGAACGACATGCCGCTCAATGCCAGAAAAGTGGATACCGCAGGACCGGGACGGCATGGTGATGGGCGCGGACTTTTCCTCTACGTGAAGCCCTCCGGCGCACGGTCCTGGGTTCTGCGTTACCAAGTGCAAGGACGCCGCCGCGACCTTGGGCTTGGCGCATACCCGGACGTCAGCCTTGCCATGGCCCGCGACCGCGCAGCGGAGGCGCGGCGGCTGATTGCCGAAGGCGAAGACCCGATCACGAAGAAACAGCAGGCAAGGCCCAAGACCTTCCGCGAAGCCGCGCTGGAACTTATCGAAAACAAGCGGCCAGGCTGGAAGAACGCCAAGCACGCAGCGCAATGGACGGCGACCCTGGAGTCCTACGTCTTCCCGAAGATCGGCGCGGCTCAGGTGGCCAAGATCGAGACAACGGACGTGATTTCCACGCTCACTCCAATCTGGGCGGCAAAGCCCGAAACAGCCAACCGGGTTCGCCAGCGCATCGAAGCCGTAATCGACTACGCGTCTGCGCTGGGCGTCCGGTCTGGTGACAACCCCGCTCGCTGGCGCGGACATCTCGACCACCTTCTGCCGAAGCCCAAGAAAGTGCGGGCGGTCGTGCATCATCCAGCACTGCCCCACGCGCAGGTTGCGGACTTCATGACTGACCTCGCCAAGCGTGAAGGCGTTGCCGCGCGGGCGCTGGCATTCACGATCCTAACGGCGGCACGATCCGGTGAGACGCGCGGCATGACGTGGAGCGAAGTCGATCTGGAGGCGAAGGTCTGGACCATCCCGGCGGGACGGATGAAGGCAGCAAAGGAACACCGCGTGCCGTTGACCGATGCCGCCCTTACCCTGCTCGGCCAACGTGCCAATGGCACCCCGGACGACGCCCTGATCTTCGGCAGCGAGGCGAAACTCGGCAAACCGATTTCCGACATGAGCATGACCGCCGTTCTGCGACGTATGCAGCGCGACGACATCACCGTCCACGGCTTCCGCTCGACTTTCCGCGATTGGGCGGGAGAAACCACGGGCTTTCCTCGTGAAGTTATCGAAGCCGCATTGGCGCATGGTATCAAGGACAAGGCCGAAGCCGCCTATGCCCGGTCGGACCTCTTCGACAAGCGCCGGAAGTTGATGCAGGCTTGGGCGACTATCGCCGCAGCTAACACGCCGTCTGAAAATATCATCAGTCTGCATTCCGGCAAGTCGGCCAAGTAGACTCCTTGATGTGTCGCCCAACAGGCCGCCCGTCAAGATGGATACGGTTTAGCCTTTGGTCCTTCAAATAGTGCCTTTGCGCTTGGACCGAGGCGAATTGCGGCCCGCACGTCCGCAAGTTTCAAATCAAGCGACTTGTATCCATCTCCCACCTTCGCAACCGCCTCAATACGCCCGAAATGGCTCCCTCGGCTTTCAGCATAGTTCGCCAGACCCACCAGCTTGGGGAGTGAGTCGGCAAGGTGCTGCCCGTGTGGATCAATGATGTTCGCCTTCACGGTCCCATCTTCGCCCTTGGTGAAGAAGATGAAATCAGGGCGCATGATGCTTTCCTGCCCGTCCTCCGGGTAGGTTATGCCCAGCGACTCCGGGCTGGCGGATGCAGGGTTGCGATACCAGGCAACGAAGTCGTCGCGCCGGGCCTCCTTGGTCAGCACTTCCAGTTCCCACGAATTGAACAGCGCCGGGAACTTGCCGTTCTCGTCACACAGCAGGTGCTTGTCATAGAGCGGCAATGCTTCCTCGGTCCCGTTCTCCTTGCGCTCTACGGTCGGTTGCAGGCTGTTGCGCGGCATGGCCAGCGACACGTCCAAGGGGTTGGCGCTCAGTTCCCGCAATTCGCGGTAGACGTCTTGCCGCTCGTCGCTCAGGGCCTTGATTGCCGCCTCATGGGTGGTCAGCCAATCGTTTGCCAGCGCCTCGGCGGCCTTTTCCAGATCGTCCTTAATCGCGGGCACAAGGCCGATTGCCGCAACGTCCGTATGGGCTTCGACAAGGGCTTCTTCTTCGTCCTCATCATCGCCGTTCTTCGCGGCCATGTATTCGCTGTAGGTCTTGGCCACATCGGGCGAGATCATGCGGGCAGCGCGTTTGTAGGCGTCCTCGATCACTGCCAGATCGGCGTCTTCAACGAAGTCGTCAAAGGTCATGTCGGTGCTGCCCACCGCCGCGCGGCCCGTCTTGCCTTCGACCGTCAGAACCGCTTTCCGCGCCTTCTCAATTGCCTCGGCATAGTCGGACTGCGCCTTGTCCAGCAGCCCGTGCAGATGCGCGTGAGCGGCCTTCCCAGCGTCGGGCAGGATCGCATCTGCTGGGCGAAAGAAGGGCAATATGCAGACTTGTACACTTGTGCAAGGGGTTCCATTCCATAGCCGTTTTGATCGTCTCATCTCCCGGACTTATAACAGGCATTGCTACTGTTTTCTTTGACAGGGTATCTCCCCTTTTATTATGAATAGACCAAACCAAATTATAGTTTTTTAGGGTATAACTTGGGTATTCATTAAGGTTATGGGGAGTAATGGCAACCTCTGCCTTTCCTTTTTGTGCATCCAAACCAAGCACTTCAAAATTGCTTATTGGGCTATGTTCTTTTTGTACACGTGTGTATAACCTGCGTTTTTGCCGCCATGTATTTACAAGTCCCCAC
>JBNNDZ010000224.1:0-3096 GCA_050285865.1 Puniceicoccales bacterium | reverse complement strand
GGCGCAGGGGCAGGCGATGATGAGCACCGCAACGGCATTTACCAGTGCGTAGGCAAGTTTGGGCGAGGGGCCCCAGAGTGCCCAGCAAATGAATGACAGCACTGCGACCGCGATAACTGCCGGGACGAAGATGCCCGCAACTTTGTCTGCGGCCGCTTGAATGGGCGCGCGGCTGCGTTGGGCGGATGCCACGAGGTTGACGATACCCGCCAGCAAGGTGTCGCCGCCGACTTTCTCGGCAACCATTGTAAAAGACCCGCGTTGGTTTAGTGTGCCTGCGGTCACCTCGTCGCCGGGTTCTTTTTTAACCGGATCTGGTTCGCCGGTCAGCATCGACTCGTCCACCGAGCCCGAGCCGTCGTCCACCTTGCCGTCCACGGGAATCTTACCACCGGGTTTCACGCGCAGGCGCTGTCCCGCGTGAACCTCCTCCAAGGCGACTTCGCGTTCCTCGCCATTGTCATCAACGAGTGTCGCGGTGTCAGGGGTTTGCTGCATCAGTAGTTGTAGGGCTTCGCCGGTCTTGCCCCGTGCGCGGGCTTCCAGCATTTGGCCCAGCAATACCAGTGAGACGATGACGGCGGCGGACTCAAAATAGATTGGCGGGTGGCCGTTTTCCATGAACTCGGCGGGCAGGGCATGTGGCGTGATCACGGCAACCGCGCTGAAAACTACCGCAGCCGTCACGTCGAGCGCGATCAGCGAGAACATGTTCAAGTTCCAACTGACGTACGACTTGAATCCGCGCACGAAAATGAAATTTCCGGCCCAAAGGAGCACGGGCAGAGTTAGCGCTAATTGAATCCATCCATTGGCTGAGGAGTGGAAAAATGCCGCGTCGATCCCGGGAATCATCGGGGCCATCGCGAGCACAAATACGGGCAGGGTAAAAATCAGCGAGCCCCAGAAGCGACGTTTCATGTCGCGGTATTCCGAATCGTCGATTTCGCCCGTGGGCGTTTTCGGTTCCAACGCCATACCGCAAATCGGGCACTCGCCCGGGCCAACCTGTTCGACCTCGGGGTGCATCGGGCATGTGTAAACCGCGTTGGGGTCCTGCGGTCCCTGCGGCTTAGTATTGTGATGGCCGCAGCAGTCACCGTGCGAATGTTCGTGGTCTGCATCCGGTACTTCGTGGCTGCAGCAGTCGGATTTCGCAGCTTGCGGCTCGTGCTTGGCGCTGCAGCAATCGTGCGACTCCGCCGGTTCTTGGTGGCAGTCCTCGTGGTCGTGCTTAGAGCTCATGGTATCGGTAGGATTTACCATGAGTTCCCCCTGCCAATTTGGCAAGGTCCGGTATTATGCTGTGTTTACGCCTTAGAGCACTTTTCCTTTATATTGGCCGATCAGGCCGCAGTGATTTTTCGTGTCCAGCTGCGTTGGCTTTTCAATAAGGGGCTCCCTTCGACAGGCTCAGGCCAGCTCGCTCAATCAATGCCGCCTTGCGCTGCATTCAATCTGATACCCACCTGATTTGGTCTATTTTAAGGAAAAATGCTTTAGCATTGCATTGGTAATGTTGGCAAACGCTTTGCAAAGCGATGTCCTTCAGTGCGCCAAACGGTTACATCGGTTATGTCACGGTTATGCCCCTTTCCTCGCTCGCTTCTTACGTCACCGGGTGGATGGTTATGGTCGTAAATACCTGTTTCCTTATTGCGTTAAAGGGCGAGAAATTGGGGGCTTATACTTGCTTGTATATGGTTACATTGCTTTAGCCTTGTCTTGTTAAGGGAAACCCAGTAATAATGTTGCATTCTTACCTCACCCCAAAGCCTTGTTATATGATAAAAGTAATTACCCCTCTCGCAGCGCTAACCGTTGGCATGTCAGTTGTTTCAGCCGATACCACCTGGGAAGGTGATGTTGTTGGTGATGAAGACAACTACTACAACGTCAACAACTGGTCGAATGGGCTTCCAAATAACGTAGATAATCCCGGTACGATTGATTCGGGGACGCCTGGTGCGGATGGAAGCCTGGATGTCACCAACAATAACGGTGAGTACCTGAATGTTGTAACCGGCGGAACGCTGGTAACGGCAACCGTTACGACCACTCGCTTTCAGAATTTTTCCACAGTGAATGTTAACGGCGGGACTCTTTCCGTCGGTAATGGACAAACGCTTCAACTGGGCGGTGATACCGCACTGAATTTAAATGGTGGTCTGGTGACTTCTTCATCAGGAACAGCCACGATCTGGACCAACTCGAGCAGTGCGGTTATCAATGTTAACAGCGCGACCACCTTTAGCGGGGTCAACATCTGGAATCGCTTGGGCACGGTTAATATCGACAATACCACCCTGACGCTCGGGACCTATGATTTTGTTCAAGGCAGCAACGATGCATTTTTGAATCTCCAGAATGGTGCGACTTTGCATGCGACCACGGAATTCGACTATGCTGGTAACTCCGCCTTTACTCACGGATTGATTACATTGACCAATGGCGTAAACACCTTTCGTGCGGCGGCTTGGGACAATCCAGAAAATTTGCAGTTCAACTTCACTTCGACTGCGCTCAACAGCACTATCGTGATCGATGCCGGGTTCTTCGATGAGACTGAGTGGGCGGCGAAGTGGGCGGATGGCACACTGACCTTCGATGGCGGCAATGTCGGCAGCTTTGGGGATTATTTTACGGTTGCGGGTGACACCCTTACCTTGACCTCAGTCCCTGAGCCAAGCACTTACGCTCTCATTGGCGGTATCCTCGCACTGGCTTTGGTCATGACCCGCCGTCGCAAGTAGCGGACATTTTATCTGGTTTAAGCGGCGTGTCGTGAGGGGCACGTCGCTTTTTTTGGGGGGGTGGTAAATCGGTTACAAAACACGGTGACCGCCGCAAATAAGGAGGCATGTTGCAAGAAGGCTTTGCGCGTGCCGGATGATGCATCAGCTCTGGCAGTTCGCCAAACAAGTCTTCAGGGAGCTTTGCGCCAATCCTCCGGTATTTTCGCAGTGAGGGCGCGTTTACTACCAAGTGAGATGCGCGAGCATCTCGATTCCAAAGCATCGCTTTGGTGGCGGAGAGGGGGGGATTCGAACCCCCGATACGGTTGCCCGTATGCCGCATTTCGAGTGCGGTGCATTC
>JBNNDZ010000223.1:0-4596 GCA_050285865.1 Puniceicoccales bacterium | reverse complement strand
GGGTCCTTCGTGCCGGGAAGGGTCGGCACCTTGGCGAGCTCGGCAATCTTACGGGCCTCGGTCTTGTCGCCCATGCGCTCCAGCATCTCGGGCTGAGGTCCGACAAACGTCAGCCCCGCATCGGCAATCGCGCGGGCAAAGTGGGCATTTTCCGAGAGAAATCCGTAACCGGGGTGAATGTATTTCACGCCCTTTTCCTTGGCTAGGGCGACGATGCCTTCGATGTCGAGGTAAGCTGCAACCGGTCCCTTGCCTGCGCCGATTTTGTAAGATTCATCCGCCTTGGAACGGTGGACGCCAAAACGGTCCTCTTCCGCATAAATGGCGACAGTGCGCAGGCCTAACTCTGTGGCGCTGCGGCAAATACGGACGGCAATTTCACTACGATTGGCGGCGAGCAGTTTATCCATAGTAATTGAAGAACTAATACCCCGGGGTCTAAGTCAAGGTTTACTCTTGTGAATACGAATCTCAGTTCGGTATTTTTATGTCGGGAGACACGTGGCCATCAGACGGCTGGAGAAAAGACTGCTAGAAGGCCAGAAAGCTCCTCTCCTGCCAAGGGGAGGTGGCTACGCTTGCGTAGACGGAGGGGTCCCCGGCGCGATCAGGACGTGTCCAGACCTCCCCCGAACCGCCATTAAGGCGGTTCTCCCCCTCCTTCTAAAGGAGGGGAGCTTTACCAGCCCAATCGGCAATTACCCAAAGCGTATCACGAATCGATCATCATGAAGCACCTCAGCCCCGGACCACTCCGCACACGTCCCAGATTATACTACCTACACAGACTAGACGTCTAGAGAACTAGAAAGCTCCTCCCCTGCCAAGGGGAGGTGGCTACGCTTGCGTAGACGGAGGGGTTCCCAGCGCGATCGGGACGTGTCCAGACCTCCCCCGAACCGCCATTAAGGCGGTTCTCCCCCTCCTTCTAAAGGAGGGGAGCTTTACCAGCCCAATCGGCAAATACCCAAAGCGCAGCGGGAACCGCACATCATGCGGCACCTCAGCCCCGGACCATGCATCCCCCCGAACCGCACAGCACCAAACACCAAGCACCAAGCACCAAACACCAAGCACCAAGCACCAAGCACCAAGCACCAAGCACCAAGGACCAAGGACCTGAGTGCCATTTTTTCCTTGCCAAGGCAGGTCAAATTGCAATTTTAGACCGTTTTTCAATAACCAATTCGGAGCAAATCATGTCTCAGCATCCAAGTTTTAAGAAAGGCGCCGCCGCAGCATTGGCAAAGCGCAGCGTCCTCAAGCGTTTCGAACGCGTCGACATCCTCAAGCAGCGTGGCAAGTGGAAAGAAGGCGACCGCGTGACCGGTCTGCAGAAGACTCTGCCGCCCGAATAAGGATTTCTCTCATATCCTCCCCCTCGACGAGGCCCTTCGCAGCAATGCAAGGGCCTCGTTCCGTTTGGGCTTACTTCGGCCGCTTGAAATAATAACGCGTCTCGATCGAGCCGTTGCGGTTGGTTTCATTGTTCACCGCAACGAGTTCCCAGCCGTCATTGCCGAGGGTTTGCAAGCTGAGCGCGGTGCTCGTGATGGTGTAGTCCCAGCGAACGCGCGAGGCACCGATGGGCTGGGCAACGGCGATATTGGAAGCAACGAATAGGCCGACCGCCAACAGCAGTCCGCCCGAGATGGCGATGAGTTTATTGTTCATGCCGGGCACACTGCGCAATTGATGCGATGCGGTCAATCCCGGCGATGGGGGTGTGTGCCGGTTGTGTGCGGTTGGAGGACCAACCGCGCTACCATCTTGGATGATGCGGACGTGTGCGGTTGGGGACCAACCGCGCTACCCTCTACACGTAACTAGAAGCTGTCTTTTGTCTCGGACGGAATCTTGTTGAGCGTTGGCAAGAGGTAGACCGGTTCCTTGTTTTTGAACCAGACCTTTTGCTCTTTCTGGATGCGGGCGGGGACGTTTTCGCAGGTTTCGGCGACGGTTTTCACCGGCATGCGACGCCCCTTCTTGCTCATGTTATATTCGTAGGCACAACGGAACACGCGCTCTTCGGCGACGTGCGGACTGTCCTCTTCGGGGATTTGCAATACCCAACCGGTCATGATTTTACCCTGCAAGGTTTCCTCCGGGTCGGAGACCATCATGACGAACTGCTTCTTCACGGGTGGCGGCTTTTCTTCTTCGTCAGCCTGCGCCTTCACCTCCTGATTGATGTCCTCGATGACTTGGGCGACCGTTCGCACGTCGAGCCCGTTGCGGGTCATCACCATCTTCACTAAATCCACGTCGACTTTGGGCATAGCCACATACGGTCAACGAGCCGTCCCCCGCTGGCCAGTATTTTTTGACGACCGGGTGATTTTTTACACCGAACCGAGCTATCGGGGCAGTGGTGGCCGATGTCCCAAACGCCCCGGGTGCCCTTCCATTGCGTGCTTGAGAAAACTTGGATCGGGCTCACCTGCGAAATAGCGGGACAGGAATGGAAAATCGTCCGTCACAAAGTACCGGTAAACGCCATCCTCGCCCGTGCGGCCATTGAAATAATCCAGATCACCGGAACCCAACTCAAAGACGTAATCCGCCGTATACAACCCGTCCCGCTTACCTCCGGGCCCCTCCGGCGGTGCGGGGCGCTCGCTATCTATCAAACGCCAGCTCGACTCGAGGCCCTTATGATAATACACGCCAAAGCCATCCGCCGCCCAACCCACCAACAATGGCTTATCAGTGCCCGCTTCGGGGTCTTCGGCACGCAGCGCCTCAATCAACCCCCAGGGAATGCCGTGGTAATGGTAAAGCCCGGTTGGCTGCACGTGGGCATTGTTTTGATCGAGGCCCAGGCGCGTGGCTCCGTCGGCCAAAATCGCCTCTTCGCGCCAGGCAAAATGGCCGCCCCAGGTTTCAGCCGTTCCGGGCTCAAATGGCACACCATTAACCCCCACCCCGAAGACAAAGCCGTCCGATGGTGAGCCCTGAAGTGCAAGCTTCGGCGCGAGCGTCAGCTTGAACTCCAACGCCTGCGGACGAATAGTGTTTGGGTTTCCACGATTTGGAAAGCGTCCGGTTTCGTGTACGGGAATGGCATTACTGGAAATGATCCGATAGCCATCGCGTTCGGTGATATCTACACGTGGCTCAAGGCCTGCCTCCGCTGTCGCCGTCGCGGAATAACCATGACTGTGATGCGGGTGTGCGCTTGCCCAAGCCACCGGCAGAGCGGCAAGAACCAGGATCATCAGGTGGCGCGGGGTTGACTTCATATTGCGACTAACCCCGGCCTTGAGCTATTGTTGCACCTGCGGAAGGTGACCGGAATGAATGCTCGCGTGGTGTTTCACAATGCTGTCGCGGGCCTCGGGCAACAGGTCCGGATAATCCAGTGTAAAATGCAACCCGCGCGACTCCTTTCGCTGGAGTGCGCAGTCGACGATCAACTCAGCCACCTGAATCAGGTTCCGCAGCTCCAGGAATGCCGGTTCCACTTTAAAATTCCAGTAATATTCGTCGATTTCGCCCTGCAAAGTCGTGATACGGGTCTTGGCCCGGCGCAGGCGCTTGGTCGTGCGGACAATGCCCACGTAGTCCCACATCGTGCGCTTAAGCTCATCGAGATTGTGCGCGAGGACCACGCGTTCGTCTGGGTCGCGCATATTGCCGTCCACCCAGGCGGGCAAATGAGGTGCCGGGGCGGGAACGTCGGCCAAGATTTCTTCTGCCGTCGTCAGCCCGGCATGCGCCAGAACACAGGCCTCCAGCAGCGAGTTACTCGCGAGACGATTTGCGCCGTGCAAGCCCGTGCAGGCGACTTCGCCACAGGCCAGGAGACCGGGCAGCGTGGTGCGCGCCTGCAGGTCGGTGTATACTCCCCCACAAAGATAATGGCAGGCCGGAACCACCTGAATCGGGTCCGTGGCCATGTTTACGCCCTTCTTGAGCAGGGCGTCGAAAATCGTTGGGAAGCGATCGCGGAGGCTTTCCTCGGACTGACCAGTGATGTCCAAATGCAGGTATTGCGCACCGCTTTTTTTCATCTCGCTGTCAATCGCGCGGGCCACGATGTCGCGCGGTGCCAGGTCCTTGCGCTTATCGTAGCGGGACATGAAGGCTTCGCCATGCAAATTGCGCAAGACGGCCCCCTCCCCGCGCACCGCCTCAGAAATCAGGAAACGGTCATGGGTAAAAGTAAACAGCGAGGTCGGGTGAAACTGGATAAATTCCATGTTTCGGACCTCTGCACCGGCACGGTAAGCCATTGCAATGCCGTCGCCCGTGGCAATCTCGGGGTTGGTCGTGTACTGGTAAACCTGCCCGACGCCACCCGTTGCCAACATAACAACGCGGGCAGACATCGCCTCGACCCGGCCCTTGAGCGAGTCCAACGCATACAGGCCCACGACACGGTTCTTGTTCGGCCCGAGCGACATTCCTTTGCGACGCAATTTCTCGAATGTAATCAGGTCGATGGCCATATGGTGCTCAAAGACCTCGATGGTCGGACAAGCCGCCACGGCATCAAGCATCGCGGCCTCAATCGCGGCCCCGGTCAAGTCCTTCACATGCAGGATACGGCGCTTACTGTGCCCCCCCTCCTTGTGCAATGAAACGCGCCCATCG
>JBNNDZ010000222.1:0-9096 GCA_050285865.1 Puniceicoccales bacterium | reverse complement strand
AGGGAATGGAGCCGGAAATGCGGCGGACAACCCCGGTGACTTCGACCCGCTTGTTCCAGTAGCCTTCGATTGGGCCAAAGAGGATCACGTCGTCGAGAAGCAGATAAGCCATGGTCTCGTCGTTGGCGTCGACCAGGCGGTATTTGTATTCGGTGCCAAAAAGACGGTCCCATGCCGTCACCGGCTTGATGGTGCCCTGAACGTAGCGTTCAACGGTTTGTGCCGGAACGCGTGGGCTGCTCGGGGCAACGGATGTCGGCATCGGCGCTTCCTGCATCACGACTTCTTCCAGGACCGGTGCGGCGGAGGCTGCGGCGGCTGGCGTTTGCGAAGCGGGTGCACTTTGTGGAGCCGGGGGAGGCGTCTGCGCGGCCTGCTGGGTTGGTTGCGGGGCGGGCATGGACGAAACTGAAACGGCACCACCCTGGGCTTCCGAGCGGAAGTAGGCAGGGGCTTGACCTTGGAAATAAACCACTGCCCATTCGCCTTCTTCGCGGGCCACTTCGGCCACGTCGCCGTCGAGGATTACCGCGAGTTGCGGGCTGGACTCATCGGGACGCAAAAACGCCTTGGCACCGTCACGCACGCTGGGGCCAGGGCCGATGTCCTGCCGTGAAACATAGCCGACGTACTTGCCGGGATAGAGGACGAACATCCAGCCTTTGCCCGCACCCGAGCCGTCGAGCAGCGGCCTGGGATCAAGATCGTCGAGGTAATTCATCGACTCTTTGAAGTAAACGGTGCCGCTTTCTTCAGGCTCCAGGTATATGGAAACCATCTTGTCCTGCGCGACGACGTTTCCGGCCAGCACAAGGCAAACCAGGCAAAACAAAGGACGGATTAATCGCATCATGTTGCAGGACCTTAACAGCTATTTACGAAAGAGAAAGTCCAATTCGCGGTTCGTTAACTCACGAACAGCGCCCCGGGGAATGCGCTTCATTTCAAGCCCGCCCATTTGAACGCGTTCCAGCTTATCCACGAAGTAACCAAACGCCTCGAACAGGCGGCGGATTTCCCGCTTGCGGCCTTGCTCCAGGTGAACTTCGAGGCGGCGCTCCTTTTCCGGGCCCATTGTCGCGGGGATGATTCGCTTGGCCCGCAGGAAATCGCCCTCCCGCTTGATGCCCTTGAGCAATTTAGGGATCAGCGATTGGTCAAAATTCCGGCTGAGCTTTACGCGGTAGATCTTCACCAAGCCACCGGATGGGTGCGTGATGCGCTGCGCGAGGTCGCCGTCGTTGGTAAGGATCAGCATGCCCTCGCTTTCCTTGTCCAGGCGCCCGCAGCAGATGAGTTTTTCGCGTGCAAGCTCCGGTGGCAGGTTGTCGTAAATGGTTTTGGAATGATGCGGGTCACCGTGGCTGCAAATCAGGCCCTTGGGCTTGTTCATCATCAAGACCCACAGCTTCGTCGCCTTCGCTTTAACGCGTTGGCCTTCGACTTTGACAACATCTTTGCCGGGGACGACGCGGTCGCCCAGCGTGGCAGTCTTGCCATTGATGGTGACCATGCCTTCCTCGATGAGGGTCTCGCCTTTACGGCGCGAGCATACGCCCTGCTCGGACAGGTATTTTTGGACGCGGATGGAATCAGGTTCGGGCATTGGACAAAAGGTGATGTATCGGCGAAAACGTAATTTTCGCAAGGGATAATTTTTACAGGATGCGAGATGGCGGTAGCGGAGGGGACGTATGGCGGCAAAATGAAAATCCGCAGTCTGGACTTGCTCGTTGGAAGATTCCGGTAAGCGTATCCCGTGGTGGCGATTTGGAAACAAATGACAATCATCCTCGTGCTCGCAGTGGCGGGCACGGCGATCAGTGCATTCGTCGCGGAGCGCCCGGCCCCGCCTTCGGAGGATCCCTATGCGCGGACCGCTGCGGAAATCGTGGGGCAGGATGTCCTCTGGATTGATGCGCGAAAGCCAGAAGTATTTGCCACGGATCATATTCCCGGTGCCGTGAATGTTTCCCTGGATGCCTGGGACGACGGCT
This sequence comes from Puniceicoccales bacterium, assembly GCA_050285865.1. GTDB lineage: Bacteria > Verrucomicrobiota > Verrucomicrobiia > Opitutales > Cerasicoccaceae > Cerasicoccus. The sequence goes on along the minus strand of JBNNDZ010000222.1, from coordinate 7,099 downwards.
TTTTTCAACTCATGGACGCTTGGACGCCGGATTCGATGCTGATCGTCTACTGCGACGGCGAAGGCTGCGCACTCAGCCGGGAAGTGGCCGAGCGACTCCGTAAAGAACTCGGCAGCGAGCAGGTTTTCTGGCTCGATGGCGGCATCGATGCTTGGCGGGAGGTTGCACCATGAAGTGCTTCGTGGGGAATTTGCTCAGTGTGATTGTTGGCGGGCTGATGGCCTATGCGGGCATCACCAAGGCGCTGGCACCGGCGGAGTTTTATCAGTCCGTACTCAACTACCAACTGCTTGGCGCGGACCTCGCCTGGGCGGTCGCGTTGTTTTTGCCGTGGCTCGAAATCGTGGCCGGTCTGGCTTTGATCGCGCCTTGGACGCGGCGCGGGGCGGTTGTTTGGCTTGTGCTGCTGTTGCTGACGTTTCAAGCGGGGTTGGCATCGGCTTGGGCGCGCGGGTTGGACATCGATTGCGGCTGTTTTGGCCAGGAAAGTTCTTCTGCTTCGATGGCACTCATCCGTAACTGCTTCTTGCTTGCGGCAGTGGTGGTTGTCGGATGGACTGAACGAAGAAAAAATTAAATGTGATGATTCGACTGCTCCTAATTTTTCTCGCTGTCGCTCCACTTTTTTTGCGGGCGGAGTTGGACTTTGAAACGACCACCATTGATGTCGATGCCAAGGTCGGCGATTCGGAATATACCGGCGTGTATCCCTTCACCAATACCGGCAACGAGCCCGTCACCATCGAACGCGTGATTTCCAGTTGTGGTTGCACGGTGCCCAAACTGGCCAAAGAAACCTATGCCCCCGGTGAATCGGGCGAGCTGGCCGCGACGTTCGACTTCGGGGCCCGCACCGGTGCGCAAAGTAAGGTCATCACGGTCTTCATTGAAGGGCAGCGCGACAAGCCTATCCGCCTGCACCTGAAGGTAAACATTCCCGAAGTGCTTTCCATCAAGCCGCGCGTGGTGTCCTGGCGCGCCGAAGAACCGCGTGAAACGAAGTCGATTGTTATCGTTGTTGGTGATGCGGTCGACGGAGAACTTCGCCTCGCCGATCCGCTTCCGAACGATTTCACGGTCGAGCTGAAGGCGGATAAGGACAACCCGAATCGCTATGTCTTAAACGTGACCCCGGCCACGGCGGACAGCGATCTTCGCAACCGCTTTAACGTCGAACTCGTCGCTCCCAACGGCAAACCAATTGCCTCGGTGGCCGGATTCCTGATCGCTAAATCTTCACGGTAAGCCAAGCGCTGCGACCCGTCTTGATGGGGGAATTTGTCAGCAGATTAATGGATGTACGCAGATTGATGCGCGACGACGTGAACGGCCAATCGTATGGCGTTAGGTATTATAAGGATCCGTGCCTCTGCGATCTCGTGTTTAATAAATGCAGGGTGACATCCGTGGCCAACGTCTCACAGTCGCGCTGGATCGATGGCGCCGAGGTAGAACTTTAATTCGCCAATAGACTCACGAATATCGTCCAGTGCGCGATGCGTACCCTGCTTGGGGAACTTGCGGTCATAGCGCTCCTGGAAAATGACTTTGAAACTGCTCACATCGAGCATCCGGTAGTGCAGCTTCGCGGCAAATCTCGGCAGGTAGCGATCAACGAATTTACGGTCCTGCGCGATGGAATTCCCACAGAGAATGGCGGGCGTATCGCCCCAGTATTGCTCCACAAATCCGGCGAGTTTGGCGTCGAGTTCCTCCTCGGAAATACCCGTAGGAATACGTTTGATGAGCCCGCTTTCGCCATGGGTTTTCTGGCACCACTCGTTCATCCCGGCCACGATGTCAGCGGGCTGGAAAATGGCGGTTTCCCACTCGGCGAGCACGTCGCCAAAATCCGGCGCGGTGACAATTATTGCCGCCTCCAGTATACGATCAGTAGCGGCATCGAGCCCGGTCATTTCGAGATCGAGCCAGCACCAGGCAGGTTGTTTGGGTTCGGACATGGGCTACTTGTTTGTTTCACGCGAACACCCAAAGACCCCAAGGTTTGAGTCTTTGCGTGAGATTATTTAACATTCATTCACTCCGCCTCCGTGAAGTCCACAACGGTAAATGTCTCCACGTTTTCCTGGGCCAGGGCGGCTTTGCCGGGCAGGTCGACGAGATCGATGATTGAAGTGAACGCCACTTCTTTGGCCTTGAGGCGGCGCATGAGTTTGGTCGCGGCGATGGCCGTGCCGCCGGTGGCGAGCAGGTCGTCGACGATGAGCACGCGCTTGTTCTCGATTAGGGGCGAGTCGTGGGTTTCAATGGTCGCCGTACCGTATTCGAGCGTGTAGTCTTCGCTAATGGTGGAGTAGGGCAGCTTGCCTTTCTTGCGAACCAGCACCAGCGGGACGTGGAGTTGATAGGCGAGGACGCCGGCGAGGATGAACCCGCGGGCATCAATGCCGACTACGAGGTCGAATTCCTGGTCCGTTGCCCAACCGGAAATATGATTGAGCACCGCGCGAAATGCGGCGGGGTCCTCAAACAGCGTGGTGACGTCGCGGAAGTTGATGCCTTCCTTGGGCCAGTCTCGAATAGTGCGAATGCTTGCTTTAATGCGCTCAGCTTTCATGATGGTGGATGAACACCCATTTCGGGAAAACCGACAAGACCATTCTGCCGCCATGCCAACCAAAGCCGTCCTCCGCCATCAAGCGCTTGCCCGTCGCAGCGCCCTGTTGCCCGATCAGCGTCGCGCCAGCAACGCCGCCATTGCGTCCCGGTTGATGTCGTTGCCGGAATTCCAGCAGGCCAAGAGTATTTTGTTTTATGTCTCCTTCGGCGAGGAGGTCGACACGCACGACATCATGTCCCGCTGCTTTGAGGACAAAACTGTGCTCGCGCCCCGTGTGAACGGTGAAGTGCTCCACATTCACCAGTTGACGAGCCTGGACGATTTGGAACCGGGTGCATTCGGGATACCGGAACCGAAAGCGGAAACGCCCGAGGTCGACCCCGCGAAGGCCGAAATCGTCATCGTGCCCGGTGCCGCGTTTGATTTGCATGGCAACCGCATCGGCTACGGTAAGGGCTATTACGACCGCCTGCTTGGCGGCGTTTCGGCGCTCAAGATCGGCTTGGCCTTTGACCGGCAACTTGTCGAATACATCGAGCCGGAGTCACACGACATCCCGATGGACCTCCTTGTAACGACTGAACGCCTCGTGGATTTCCGTGCCGGGGCCTGATTACTCCATCAAAAACCACCTACGCGCTTGCCAGATGCGGCGAGTTGGGCTCTTTCAGGTAACATGAGTAAAGGAAAAGTCGTCGTTATTGGTAGTGGTTTTGGTGGATTGGCGGCTGCCATCCGTACTCAGGCCAAGGGCTACGAAGTGACGCTTCTAGAGATGCGTGACAAGCCGGGTGGCCGGGCCTACGTTTATAAAGACAAGGGCTTCACCTACGATGCTGGCCCCACGATTGTCACCGTGCCCTTTGTGTTGGAAGAGCTCGCGCAGGTGGCCGGGAAACGTCTCGAAGACTATATTAAAATCGTCCCCTGCGATCCTTTTTACCGAATTTATTTCCACGATGGTAAGGTGTTCGACTACCGCGGCGAGCAGGCGGCGCTGGAGTCCGAAATCGCCAAATTCCGACCGGACGATGTCGCCGGTTATCGACGCTTTCTCGAATACAGCGAACGCATTTTCGACCGCGCTTTTACGGACTTGGCCGCGCACTCATTTCACAGCGTTTGGGAAATGGCCAAGGTCGCGCCGGACTTGATCAAGCTCCGCGCCGAGCAATCCGTTTACTCGCGCGTCAGCCACTTCATCAAGGACCCGCAACTGCGGCAAGTGTTCAGCTTTGAGCCGCTGTTAATTGGAGGCAATCCGCTGCGTTCATCATCGATCTATGCGATGATTCACTACTTGGAAAAAACCTGGGGCGTGCACTTTGCCATGGGGGGCACCGGTGCTCTGGTTCAGGGCTTGGTGAAGCTGTTTGAAGACATCGGCGGCAAACTGGTTTTGGGAGCCCGGGCAGAGGAAATCGTTGTCGAAAATGGTGCCGTCAAGGGCGTGCGCGCGGCCATGGGCAAGCAAGACGAAGACCTCGCCGATGCCGGCCGTGAGCCCGGTTACCGCTTCGACAAGCGCAAGGAGGAATATTTCCCGGCGCAGATCGTTATCAGCAACGGCGACGTCGCCAATACCTACCGCAAGCTGGTGAAGCCGGAACACCGCCGCAAGTGGACGGACCCTCGGCTCGAGCGCATGCGCTACGCGATGAGCTTGTTCGTGATCTATTTCGGGACGAATCGCACCTACGAGCATTTGCCCCATCACAGCATCGTGCTGGGGCCGCGTTATGAAGACCTGCTGGGCGACATCTTTGACAAGCGTACGGTGGCGGAAGATTTTTCACTTTACCTGCACGCGCCGACGCGCACCGACCCCAGCCTCGCGCCTCCCGGTAGCGAATGTTTCTACGTGCTCAGCCCGGTGCCCAACCTTAAGGGCGGCCAGAATTGGGCCGACATCAAAGAGGAATATGCCGACCGCATTTTGGCCTCACTGGAAAAAGACCACCTGGTCCCGGATTTACGAAAACACCTGGTGTCGAAGCTGATCTTTACGCCGCAGGATTTCCATGACCGCCTGGACGCCTTTCAGGGCAGCGCCTTCCAGTTCGAGCCTTTGCTGACACAAAGCGCGTGGTTCCGACCGCACAACAAAAGCGAAGACGTGGACGGCCTGTACTTCGTCGGAGCAGGGACGCACCCCGGAGCCGGTCTGCCAGGCGTGGTGAGTTCGGCGAAAGTGCTCGACCGCTTTATTTCGTAATCACTTCAACGCGAAGCTTAGGCGGAAGCGTTCGCCTTCATCGTCGTCGTCTTTGCGTTTCCGCTTTTTCTCTGGTTCATTCTCGGTGCGGACGAGTACTTTACCGTTATAAATCCAGCGGTAAACCATGCCCTTCGAGCCGGAGTTGAACTTGATACGATTAAAAACCAGATCCCGCTTCCCACGGCCTGCTTCGAGCTCGACGACGCATTCGTCGTCATCGTGCTTCATGGGATCAGGAAGGTCCCGTGCAGCTTTTTTAACTTGGTCGATTGATGGTAAGAAGCGTTTGTTCATCGTAGAAAACCGGTCACTGTCAGAGTAAATATTTCCCGGGTCAAGTGGGGAAAAGTGCCCGTGAATCGATTTCGTTGTTTCCATCGACGTTATCACGTAGGGCAATTGTTACGCGAGCCGAAACAAATGAGGTATTCTTGCTATCTGAATGTAAAGAAAATGATTGGATACGTAATTATATGGTTGCGTAATGGGTGGTTGAGCCTAGTCTTTTGGTTAAGAAATAATTTCCTTGGTTCATTCCAGGGATTATTGGGGAATATACGAGAAGCCGCTCTCCCTAGGGGTAGGGAGAGCGGTATTTTTATTTCCGAAGGGAGATTTGCGGGTATTGGGCGTTGCCAGCAGCTGTGTGATTACGCAGTGTTCTTGGCGTGGCGATGGAATCTCACACTCCGGTGTTAATCAACGACTTGGCCGTTGTCCTGATGTGCGCGGCCGGGGTCACGTTGATTTTTAAACGGCTCAAACTTCCTGTCTTCCTGGGCTATCTACTCAGTGGATTCCTAGTCAGCCCAAATCTGTGGTCGCGTTCGCCGGTGCACGATCTGGAGACGATTCAGGCCCTGAGTGAGCTGGGGGTCGTTTTCCTGATGTTTTCGCTTGGCCTGGAGTTCGACCTGCGGCGTCTCCGGCAAGTGCTTGGGCCGGCTTTGCTGGCGATTATATTTCAGACGATCCTGATGCTGTTTATCGGCTCGCAGGCTGCGCCATTATTAGGGTGGGGCGTCGTGCAAGGGTTGTTCCTGGGGTCGTTGCTGGCTATCAGTTCGTCGATGGTCACCGTGGCCATATTGCGAGAGCTGGGCCGATGGCAGAAACCCCACGCGCAACTGGCCGTTGGGGTGTTGATTCTGGAGGACATTCTGGCGATCGCACTTTTGGTGATCCTTTCCGGGGTGGCGGCTTCGAACGCGCTGGAGTGGGATGCCGTCGGCGGGGTGACCTTCCTCATCTGTCTCTTTGTCGTGGTGACGTTTTACTTCGGTAAGTTGATGGCGCCGCGCCTGTTGAACTTTCTGGAAAAGCATGGCAGCGGTGAGCTGATTACAATCAGCGTGGTCGCGCTGATGCTGGGGCTTTGTTTCCTTGCGCAGTTGTTTGATCTATCGGTGGCGCTAGGGGCGTTCCTGGCTGGTTCCATTTTATCACAAACACGACTGACGGAGGACATCGAGCACAAAACCGAGCCACTGCGCAACGTGTTCTGTGCGGTGTTCTTTGTTTCGGCCGGAATGCTGATCGACCCTGACGTTATTTGGGACAACGCGCTGGCTATCGTGCTGCTCACCGTGGCGATGCAGGTCATGAAGGTGTTCTCGGTCTGGCTGGGCTTTTTCCTGAGTGGACAGCGGACGGATACCTCGCTGCGTGCGGCCACGGTTAAATCTCAAATCGGGGAATTCTCGTTCATCATCGCCGCCTTGGGCCAACAACTAGGGGTAACGGATCACTCGCTGATGGCCATTGCGGTCGGCGTGTCGGTGCTGAGCACCGGCGGAAGCATCCTGCTGGCGCAGAAGGCCGATCCGCTGCACGACTGGCTGGCGCGCCGCATGCCGAGTGGTTTGGCGACCGCGGGGCAGTTTTACCGCAACCTGCTGGACAAGGTGGAAACCCGGGCCGAGCGCGCAGTCCTGCTGAAACTGGTCAAACGGCCGCTGCTGCAAATCCTGTTTAATTTCCTTTTGCTGAACTCTTTTGTGCTGCTCGCCTACGTGGGCAATGCCTACCTGCGCGGATACTTTGAGGAGCCGCGCATTGCGCTGCTGGCCGGTGTGGCGATCTGGTTGCTGGCGGGCGTTGTCAGCCTGCCATTCGTCACGGCGATGATTCGTAACCTGAATGCGATCGTGATGATGACCGTCGATTCGTTGCTTTCCACCGGGGCCACGCGTTCATTCATCCAGGGGCGGGCACGAAATATTTTCAATGGCGCGATCACTTTCGCGGTAGCGCTTCTGGTGGGTGGTGTTTACCTGTCGGCGGCAGCGCAATATTTGCCG
>JBNNDZ010000221.1:0-5211 GCA_050285865.1 Puniceicoccales bacterium | reverse complement strand
GCTGATGGCCCCATCGACGATCGGGGGCATCAGGTGGCGCAACCCCGCCAGACCACAGGCGTCGATCACCGCCTCGGAATAAGTGCGCGACGCCATGTCGCCAAAGTTCAGCACCGCTTCGCTCGGGTCGGTGGCCACAGCGCCCGTGAGGCAATAATACAGCCAGTCCTTGCAATGCAGCGCCGCCGCCGCGCGTTCCAATTGCCTGGGGGCGTCTTTCTGCATCCACAATAGCTGTGATCGCATCTGGCACGGGTTCACCCCGGTTCCGGTACTGTCATAGATCAGCGGATATTTCCGATCCGCCGTGATCGCCAACGCTTGTTCGGAAGCGCGGGCATCAACCCAAAGCATCGCATCTTGAACGGGTCGGCCGTCAGCATCGATCAGCCAGGTGCCATCACCCTGCCCGGTTACACCAATCGCCACTGCACGTTGTGCAATGTCCGGCAGCTGTTCGCTCAGCCCTTTCAGCACTGCCGCAGCATCGCCCCAGGTGCGGGCCATGTCTTGCGTGGCTGCCCCGGACGGCAGGCTGCAATAGCTGTTCTTGCGGCTGCAGACGGCGACCTGACGACCTTTCTGGTCAAAGGCGACCGCCTTGATGACCGAGGTTCCTGCGTCCAGTCCGATGATGATGGGACTATTCATGCCGCAACACCATCATGAACAACCTCAGGTGGAATCTTGACTTCTGGCATAAATATCTGCTTTTTATAACTTAATTTAAATTCAAAGGCCGTTGGATCGGCCGCCGAACCCGAGGTCGGAAGCAGCCCCTTTTCGCCACAATCCGTCAAAGCAGAAGGCGTAGAATAGAGAAAGGTTTTAATCCATTCTATACAACGCATTGAGGTGAATGCCTTTACTATCGCATAAGGTTCCGTCGGCGGGACGCCATCGGGCGCCCCAGCCTTATTTCCACGCCGATCAGTCCTGGCTTTCATAGTCATGTGGCCCGGCAATGTCGGTGCCCAGGGTGATGCGGACATGATCGATTTCCCCCGCAAACGGGAATGCGCCTTGTTCAGCATAAGCCGGGCTGACCTGCGAACCGGCATCTCTGCCAAGGCTCAGTCCTTCCCATTCCATGAAGTATTTATACGTCTCGGGAATATCGATCTGGCTCAACTCTTGCCCATTTACGGACAAATGACCAATCCCTTTGCAAATGCCTGTTTTCTCGAAACGATAGCGAATGTCGAGCCAGTCATCCTGATCCGGGACGGGCGCTTCGGTCCGCAGCATTTTTTCATAGAAGTTGTAGTCGTGAACGATCTTCCCGTCTTTCACATACAGGCTATAGCCGCCGCACAGGCCGCCGCAGGCCAGAATGACGCCTTCGCCATTCTTCGAAATCCTGACGCGGGCATCGATCTGATAGGATCGATCCATTGTGAATGGCGCCGCCCCACCGGGAATGTTGGTCATACCCGGATAGAACACATATTCCTGTTGAATGCGTGGCGAATCCTTGCGCGGTCGCGCCATCGCGCGCCTTTCGGCAAAGCCGCGATCATCAAGGGGCAGGATGTCATAGCGCCCGGCCTCGGCCCACCACAGTTCGATCATCTTGCGCAACCGGTCTGGCTCTTTGTGGGCCAGGTCGTTCTGCTCGGCGAAATCTTCGGCAACATGATACAGTTCCCACTGATCGTCGTCATAGTCCGAGTAACGCTTGTGATAGGCGACGGCTTTCCAGCCATCATGCCAGATCGCTCGGTGGCCGAACATCTCGAAGACCTGCGTGCGCTTATGCGTGGGCTGGTCCTTGTCATTGAACGAATACAGCATGCTGGTGCCGTGGATGTTCATCTGAGGAACGCCCCGGATCATTGACGGTGCCTCGGTGCCGGCCGCCTCGAGAATGGTCGGAACGATATCCATGACATGATGGAACTGGTTGCGAACCCCGCCTTGTTCCTCGATGCCCTTGGGCCAATGCACGATCATAGGGTCCTGAACCCCGCCTGCATGGGTGTTCTGCTTGTAACGGCGCAGCGGTGTGTTTTCGACCTGTGCCCAGCCAATCGGATAGTTGTTCTTGGCGCGCTTGGTGCCGATATTGTTGAGCCGTTCAAGATTGAAGTCGAAAGGCTCGGCATCCATGTTTTCGTAGAAGGTGGTGCTGGTCGAGCCGTGGATCTGCCCTTCCTGGCTGGCGCCGTTGTCGGACAGCAGGAAGATGATCGTGTTGTCCTTTTTGCCCAGGGCTTCCAGATGGGCGAACAGGCGCCCCAGTTCCTTGTCTGTGTGGTCGAGGAAAGCTGCGTAAGCCTCTTCGAACTTGCAATAAAGTTTCTTCTGATCGTCAGACAGGCTGTCCCAGGGTTCTACGCCCTCGTTGCGCGGAACAAGCCCGGTTCCCTTTGGAACGATGCCCATTTCGATCTGGCGCGCCAGCCGCTGCTCGCGGATCTTGTCCCACCCCGCGTCGAAGCGGCCCCGGTATTTGTCCAGGAATTCCTGCGGTGCCTGATGCGGAGAATGCATCGCGCCGGGTGCGAAATACATGAAAAACGGCTTCTTTGGGGCCAGTGAGACGTGATCGGTCAGGAATTGACAGGCATTGTCGACCAGATCTTCGTTCAGGGTATAACCTTCGTCCGGCTTCCGCGGAGGCTCGACATGCTGGTTGTCACGCACCAGGGGACCGACAGCGGTGAGGTTTTTGCGGAACTGAAAAAGGGTGAGGACCGACAAATCGATGGTTTCCAAATCGTCAATCGCTGGCGCGAGTTGGTGCCAGAGTTGGCGGCGGTGAAGACCATGAACTTCTCCGGTAGCATGAGCGGTGGGTCTAACTATGATCTCGAGTTTCAGCTTATTGGTGAAGACTTAACCGCACTGTCAGCAGCAGCCGACGAATTGAAGCAAGCGTTAGCCAAATACGACGGCGTGTTCGATATCGAAGATACCTTTGGTGAAGGTAAAGAAGAGATCGTGCTTGAATTGAAACCGTTAGCGAACGCCATGGGGATCAACCTCAGTGAATTGGCTTCACAAGTGCGTTACGCGTTTTACGGTGCCGAGGCGCAGCGTATTCAACGTGGCGACGAAGAAGTCAAAGTGATGGTGCGTTACCCAGAAGATCAAAGACGTTCGGTCGGTAACCTTGAAGAGATGCGTCTGCGCACTGCCGATGGTGCCGAGATCCCGTTTACCGAACTCGCCGATATTGAGTTTGGGCGGGGTTACAGCAGCATTAAGCGCATTGACGGTGTGCGCTCGGTCAATGTGCGCGCCCGAGTCGATAAAAGCCGAGTTGAGCCCGGTCGTATTGTAGGCGAAGTTTATAGCAAAACTATCCCCGCCATCGTGGCTAAACATCCTAGTGTTTCGGCGCAGTTGAGCGGTGCGTCGCAAGACGAGGCGGAAGCGCACACGTCGTTGGTTTGGGGGGGCTTATTTGCCTTGATCGCGATTTACGCGCTGATGGCGATTCCGTTGCGCTCATACAGCCAACCGCTGATCATCATGTCGGTGATTCCATTTGGTGTCATTGGCGCTATTTTGGGGCACTGGATACTAGGTATTCCGGTCAGTATTTTGAGCTTCTTTGGGATCATCGCGTTGGCGGGTGTGGTGGTTAACGACAGCTTGGTGATGGTGGACTATGTCAACCAAGCTAAAGAACGTGGCGAAGAACTACGGCGAGCGGTATTAGAGGCTGGTTGCCGTCGTTTCCGAGCGATCACCTTAACCTCGTTAACGACTTTCTTTGGTTTACTGCCAATGGTCACCGAAAAAAGCTTACAAGCGAAAATGGTGATACCGATGGCGGTGTCGTTAGGTTTTGGTATTTTATTCGCAACGGTGATCACCTTGGTTCTGGTACCTTGCTTATACTTGATTTTGAACGATACCAAACGTGGTGTTAAACACTTCTTATCTTGGTATGGTTTGGCGAAAAAACCGAAGCAACAGCAAAGTACGGCCAGTATTTTAGAAGATCATTAAGCCGTATTGATCGAAACAGGCCGTTAGCCGGTACTCGGTTAGCGGCCTTTTTTCTGGGTAGCCCATGACAACAGCGTGTCTTCTGTCACATAATGGTCATAACCGTCCCTTACACTGATGCTGTTCGGGTTACCTTTCATTGCCAAGGTTCAGGATGGACAAGCTGATGACCGTACCCTTATTAGATGTGCTTGCGCTGGCATTTTTTATTATTTGCTGGATGGGCTATTCGGTGTTTGCTCGTAAGCGGGCCAAGACCACCCATTGCTTGTCGAGTATCTTACGCACCTTACGGGTTGATTGGATGGAAACCCTGATGCAGAAAGAGCATCAAATGGCAGACGCGTCGCTACTGGCTAACATTGAGCGCACGGTGACCTTTTTTGCCTCTTCAACCCTGCTCGTGCTGGCGGGCTTACTCACGGTACTTGCGGCCGGTGACAAAATGGTGTTGTTGTTAGACAACTTACCGTTCACCATTCACACCAGCTTACCGCTGGTGCAAGTCAAATTAGCTTTATTAGCGGGCATTTTTGTCTATGCGTTTTTTAAATTCACTTGGGCCATTCGCCAGTTCGGCTTCGTCGCAGTGTTGATGGGCGCTGCGCCGAGCTATCATTTAGGCGGCAAAAACTTAGAAGAGCGCGAGCATTTTGCCAAGCATGCAGCCAAGGTATTGGACCAATCCGGACACGAATTTAATAATGGCCTGCGTGCTTATTATTTCGCACTGGCTTATTTAAGCTGGTTCGTACACCCATTCTTCTTTATGGCAACCAGTGCCTTAGTCGTGGTGGTGTTGTATCGACGTGAGTATCGTTCGCGCGTCTTGCGCGCGCTACTCTCGATTCATCACTTTACCCCAGGCAAACAATAACCTCAGGAGTCACCTGTGAATTTTGCGGATGCAGATTTTCTTGCTTGGTCTTGCGCGCACCCCGACGGTGTTGCGGACCAGTTTCATCAACGCCTAGATAACGGCACCGAATTACAGCTTTGGGACAGTGGCGTGTTGGTCGCTGAGCCCGCTCAAGCGGGCGATAAGCAGGTGGTCATCTCCTGTGCGGTACACGGTAACGAGACGGCCCCAATTGAATTATTAAGAGATATGGTCGCCGACGTGCGCAGCGGCAAGCTACAGTTAGCCCATCGAACACTATTTTTGATTGCTAATCCGGCCTCAATTAATGCTGGACGACGTTTTGTTGAAGAGAACATGAATCGCCTGTTTAGTGGCGAACATAGCAATGC
>JBNNDZ010000220.1:0-4790 GCA_050285865.1 Puniceicoccales bacterium | reverse complement strand
ATCTTCACGTCGGACAATTTCGAGTTTCGACTTGGTGTCGCCATAGGCGCGGTTGTCGCGCGGGCTTGGTCGCAGGGCGCTGAAGGCCCGCTTGCGACGCCGACGATTGACGCCTGGAAGGCGACAACAGGTTTGCCGTGGTTTGCCTTCTGGGCAAAGGAACTTTTGCGTTGGGGCACGCTTGATCCGTTTGTGGCCTTTGCTCTTTCTCTCGGAATCGCGAAGTCTCGCCCTGAGGCCGAAGCGATGCGCCCCCGGTATATTGCCTGGCTCGATGAAGAGTTAATTTTGTGGGACGGCGAGGATCAGATTGACCCCAGCAACCTTCTCGCCTGGTCGAAAACGCTGAGGGTGCGACAGGCCCCTGCACCCAGGCGCGCACCGATACCGGCAGCTCTAGAGGGAACCGACGGAAGAGCGGGACGGTACGCTGTCATTCCGGTGCGTTTCGGAGATCGCCTCCGCTGGCTCGACGCTTCCGGTTTCCGCCTTGCTGTATCGGAAGCACCGGAAGGCTTTCCGCGAGTTCCCCTGCAATCGGAAGACTATGACCTCGTCATCGAGAATCGCAATGTATCTGTCGTTCGCCAGTTCTGAGCCGAAATGAGAAAACGAGCAAATCCTTGAGACCTGGTGCTTAGCGTGCCCGTCACGAATCCCCCGGATCGAGCAATCATGGGCGTGATGTATTCTGATAAAGCCAGTCTGCGATATAATTTTGTCGTCATAACGGCTACTCCTAGAGTCTAAGCGAAGCAGTGTGAACGACGAGAATGGGGGCGAATTTCCGACTACCCGCTTTGTGTCTTTCGCAATGCATGCTCGAATGTTCCGATGAAATTGTCAGCAATTCTCGGAGCATTCACCAGAACGCCGATTTCCTTGAAGGGCCTTGCCTCAGAGGGATCAGCTGACAACCAGTTCAGACTCGAAATAGCGAGATAGTCGTCGTCCCACCCCAACACTTTGGCATGGATTCTAGGCTTGTGAATCGGTTTCACCTGAAGCCCGGACTTGGCGAAGGTCCTGACAAGGTCCGCGCCGGCTTCGCCTGAAAGGGGCCCGGTCGTTCGGCCATAATAGAACGAAGCGTCAATCCCCTTAGCCTGGACAGCCGCCAGAGCGGGCATAAGCGTTAGCGACTCTGCGGTGATCCCTATGCGGTGGCTCAGTGCGAAAATTCGCCTCTCAGCTTCATCACGTGCTTTGAGGACGAGTCGAGCGTGGTCGGCTCCATACAACAGTCGCATCGCCACTTTCCGCCCCTTCGTCGGGGGAAGGTCCATAATGCGTCGTCCGAGGACAGCCAGATCGATGGCGAAATCATTCCAGACCCCGGGCCGGCCTTGGGAAAGCCCGGCAAGCTTTTTCATGAGTTGGCCAACAAGTTTGGGTTCTCTGATTCGGAAGGAGGTTTCGAAGCTCTTGTAGTCGGATGCCAGCCAGTTGCACGATCCCACCATTGCGTTCCAGCCTTTCGCAGAGTCGGCAACCACGATTTTGGCATGTGAATTCGTCGAGAATGGATGAACCCTGATCGACCCAGTACGTCCAACTGTGTCAATTTCGGCCTGCATTTTCGCGGCCGCGAACTGTGACGACTGGGTCGAACTGCCCTGATCATCCTGACCCCAAAGAACATCGATCGTGACACCACGATCGGCGGCGCGGAGGAGCAGAGGTAAGACGGCGGTTGCTCTCTCTCCGCTTATGAACGTCGAGTGTATTATGACCCTTTCCGACGCTCCTGCGATCGCGCGGTCGAGTGAACGCCAATGTTCTTCGCCGTCAACGATAAGGTCAGTTGGGTCGTATGCACCTTGAATTGTCGGTGGAGCATCATCTATCTTTGTCCTTGCGGCAATTACCGGGACCGCGGTCTTGCCGCTTTCCGAAAGGCGTTCCAGCATATCAGCTGTGGCGTCCATGATGATGGACCTCAACTGTTCCGGCGCGCGTCCCGGCAGTCCTTCTATTTCGCCACCTTTGACCGAAATGATTGCGTACCGCTGAGCCAACTTCTCGGAACCGCGTTCAACGCCTATGATGATTTCATCTTCGCCTTCGATTGTTGTGAACACCTCGCCCATGTCTTCGAGAGTGTGAGCTGGGGATGCGGCCATTTGAATAACGGGGTTGTCCCCTAAGAGGGTACGGACCTGATTTTCGTGATAAAGATCAAGCTCCCGTCCTCGAAAGACACTTCCAGTCACCTGTTCGACCGCAAAGCCTCTCCAGCGTGGTTCCCTGACTGTCGCCGATGGAAGTTGCTCGTAGTGAACAAGCGAAGTGCCGGCGGCCGTGATCTGAAAGAGTGGCCCCCGAGATGTCGCTACGATTTCCACCCATCCAGCGCGCATCAGTCTTATGAACCCCTCGACAACGACGCGACGCGGCAGATGGGAGTGCTCTGCCAGATCTGAAGCGGATGCAGCTCCTCTTGAAACGGCGTCGAGAAGCAGGTGTTCGATCACACTCCATCTTCGTCCTCTCTCTATTATGAAGCGCCGGCTGCCCTTCAGAACCGGCAATATGACTTGAACTGTCGTCACTTCTCGGCTCCCTTCAATGTCGCCCACGGGACGACAGCAGCATTCCCAGCCGCTTTCTCTTTTTCAAAGGCTTCAATGAAGTCCGATAGAAACCCGATGTCTTGGTTCGGCAATTTTTTCGCGACGGCGACGACGTGCTCGTAAAAGGAAAGGCTTCCAATAATGATCAAGCGCCACTTTGCGCGGCTCAGGATCACATTCATTCTCCTGTTATCCCGAAGAAATCCCAGCGCCCGAGCAGGCGTAGCGTGGTGGTTGTTGCGCACCATAGAGACGACCACAACATCAGCCTCTCCGCCTTGGAAAGAGTCGATCGTACCGCAATAAGTTGTTGCATTAACGGCGGGCTCGAAGCCTGCCAGATTGGCGAGCACACCAGTCCGGTTTTGATCAATGGCCCGTTCAATTCTCCGGACCTGCTGTGAGTAGGCGGAGAGGACCGCAAGCGACGGACGTTTGATATCGCCCGATGGAGCAAGAACGCTTAACGCGCGGATAACGGCCTGGGCTTCTTCGGGATTGGACCAGGGAGGAGCCCTCTCTCCCCCACGTCCACCGGGCTTCTCCGCCTGAGCATAGGGCATGTCGACAAAAATTATTGGTTTGTCCGGAATTGCAGTTGTATTCTTGCTGATTACGGGCGAAGGCTTCGATGCAAATTTTGCTGCTTGTGTCGCATTCGTCTCTAGTTCGCCTTCGTAGAAGCACGTCGAGACGATCCGGGCAATTGCCGGGTGCATACGATATTGTTCGTTGAGACGGCGGGCAATTCGCGGTCCCAAGTCCTTTCGCTTTTGGCGTAGTAGCTCCTTTTCGACAAACGTTTCGAACAACGTCAGCAGCGATAGCGCCTCCGCGCAAGTCCGCCCAAAATCGTCGCTCGCCTTTGAGACCTCATCGAACGTCTCATCGATGCTCGGGTCTTTGAGATACCTTGAGACCAAGTCGTCCACGAGGTTGACGACATCCTGAACGGCAGCAGTCGACGACAGAAGCTTAGATATCTTCTCGATATCGAAAGGAGGGAGTTGCCGATGATCGCCGATCATGAGACGACGATGCGAAAGAAGGAGAGGTGACAACAACTCACCACCGGTGGCCTTGCCGGCCTCTTCCACAATTGTCTAGTCAAAGAGACCCTGCTCTTCGATCAGCCGCTCGACTGCAGCGGAATTTGTTGTCGCGAAGACGAGGTTTGCAGAACGAAGGATCATACCCTCAAATGCCCGCAACTCGGCAGCAACCCGTCGTCCAGGGCGGTCGGTGCTTGAAGGCCCGCCTTGACGGTTGGCTCGCGCCGCAACAAGCGCTTGTACCTTATCCGCAAGCTGTGGAGAGGCTTCCTTCATCAAAGCGCTGCCAGAAAGGTCTCGCAATAATTTGTCGGCTTGAATATCAACCTCAAGGTCGCCGGCCTCGTCGTCATCGGCGGCTCTTGCCCGCACCATCAACGGCCCACCTTCTGCGCCTGAAGGGCCGAATATCTTCTGAACCTCGCTCATAAGGTGATCTATCGCCGAATTGCTTTGTGCAGAGAGGAGAAGCCGGGCGGTGGGATCCTCCTCCATTCGACGCTCCACCAAGTCGCCGACGAGATAAGTCTTTCCAACGCCGGGCGGCCCCTGCAGGAGGAACAGCGGTATAGTGGACAGGATCTCTCGCAAAGCGCTTTGTTTGGATTGGTCGAGGCGTTTGAAGGCTTCCGATGCTTCGTCCAGAGAATCTTGGCTGCTTTCTATGCGCAGACGAGGATCCGCGAACATTCGGAGGAGTTCACCATGGTTTTTCAGGGCGGCCAAGGCCTTGAGCCGACGCTTGAACTGAGTGATACGCCCCGCCATGTCCGCCGGCATGAGAAAGCCAAAGGAGCGCACTGGTGGAAGCGACTGCACCTCGAATTTCATGCATTCGATGTCGTCGAGCTCTTCGTAGTCCAGAAACCGCCATGTCGATCCCAAGGTGGACCGGTCGCCAAGAGTGCCCGGTTCGGAAAAGATCCATCCTTCTTCGGCGTTCGGTGTTTCCGAGGTTAGCAACTTGCCCAACCTGATTGCCGGTGGCTCAAGTCCGAGAAGCGACGACAGGGAAGCACGGGCGCTGTCGATCCTCGATACTACGTGAATGACCTTCTGATCTGCCGTTTCGCCCGCCTCCCTAGAAAGCAACTCAACCGGGACAATATCGGCGGCCGCATACGCCATTTCCAATATCAAAAGCAAAGCAAACGCTTGATGCATT
>JBNNDZ010000219.1:0-9709 GCA_050285865.1 Puniceicoccales bacterium | reverse complement strand
TGGTCGACATCTGTTTCTTTCACCGCGGGGCCAGCGACCAACGCGTCATCCTCAAGCTTTACCCGGCAGACATGGAAGAATCGCGCACGACCTGGCCCACTTGGAGCCTCGCCCGCGTGCTTGGTGCGACGATGACCGGTGGCGGATCGCTGATGGTGGCGGGCGAACCCGATGAATCGACCGGAACCATGCATGCGCTCAACTCGCTCTACTATCCGGATCACCAACCAATGAGCGATGACAACGCCGATGTGCTCCTACGCTACTACAAACATGACGCCCTACTCTACGAATATACCCACGGCGGCAGCGTGCAAAACCTCGACCTGCGCGTGCCACTCGACGGCGGTATTACCCGTAGCTTTCATGCACCGGACCGCAACGCGATTTGCGTGCAACTGCTAAACCTGAGCAATCAGCCCAAATGGACGGAACCGGTGGCATCCGTTTCTGCACGGAAAAATGTAACAGTGAACATTTCGCTTCCTTCCGACGTCAACCCGCTTTCCGTTTACTACGCCAGCCCGGACACCGCAGCCTATCACCTCCCCACTGAACTGGACTTCACCACTGGGCAAAATGGCGAAATCAGCGTGCTCGTCCCGGAGCTCGTGGTCCACGGCACATTAATCATCAACTACGAGTAAAGCCTTTTAACTGTTTAACACGGTGGCGCTGGAAGTCTCCCCAGATTCACAACACACTACCTTCAGGAAATGAACCCCCTAGCCATTTTCACTTCCAAGTTACTGATTACCCGGCTTGCCACGGTCGTGCTCATCCCAGTTGGGCTCGTCGCGGCTGATTACGACGACGCCGGGCAGTCTGCTTACTACGATGGTTGGCAACTATACGACGACGGCTCACTGGAGCCTGGCGGCCTCGGGGGTTGGGTTTTCGATGAAGCATCCGTTGTGCATGGTCAAAACATTGATATTGCGTCCTCCGCCGGCAGTCCTGGCGATGAGAGTATCGATACGCGGGGAGTCGCATTCAAATTGCACGATACGCAAGGCAAATACCTTGAGTTGTACCGCTTCTTTGATCCCGACGGTTTGAAGACAAATGAGAGCTTCACGCTGGAGTTATCGATCAATGGCGAGATGGGCTACCAAGGCATGGATCTTCGCAACAATGACAATCAGACCATCTTTAATTTCAACGGCGGCAAAGGCTCCTTTAAAGTAGATAAGGCCGACACCGGCAATGAAACGCTGGATGTCGACCATGTTGCCCGGGCAATATTTTTGTTAGAGTTTCACCAAAGCAGTGAAGACGGCGGACGCTGGAGCATACGCCAACGCGGAAAGCCCGGTGAGCTGGCACGAGGTCGCTATGCAGGAGTCGCCCGCAGCATCAAACTCTATGGCGGCGACCAGAAACGCAACGCAGCAGGTGCCATGTATTTCAACCGAATGGAGATTCGGTAGACATCGCTTACAACAAATTCCAAAATCCCAATGAACAATCACCATGAAAAATAAACACTACCTCACACTCGCCGCAATCAGCGTTGCCGCTATTGCATCCCCTTCCTACGCCGCATCGGTTGGCACCGACAACGCCAGCGCAACTGCTTATGCTGGCGGATGGCTCAACGGAACCGATGGTTCCATCACAGGCCCCGGTGCCTATGGTGAATGGTTTTTGAATCCAGGTGCAGGCGTCACCCACGAAATCGCCTCCGTCAGCAGCCTGAGCGGCAACGCTCCCAGTCTCGACACCAACGGCGTATCCTTCCGCATGCTCGGGGACGGCGCAGAAGCAACTGCCTTCCGCTTTATTGATCCCAATGGCCTCAGTGTCGGCCAAAGCTTTTCCATTGAATTGGCGGTTAATTTCCGCGGTGGCTACAAGGGCATCGATTTGCGCGGCGCTGCCGATGGAGACCCCACCCTGTTCAATTTCAACGTGAGCGAAAACTACGTGATCAGCAATGCCACCACCGGTAATGGAGACATCACGGATAATTCTTACAGCGACGACACCCTCTTTACCTTCGTTTTTGAGCAAACCTCCGCCGGGGGTGGTAATTGGTCGATCACCCGCAGCGGTGGCGTATCGAGCTTTAATTCCGGCACCTACACCGGCGTTGCCCGCAGTATCAAGCTATACGCGAATGCGGGCGGCTCCAACGAGGACGCACTCTTTGTCAATAGCCTGTCCACCGTGCCCGAACCAAGCCACTACGGCCTGATGATCGGCGCCGGAACCTTGGGCTTGCTACTACTGCGCCGCCGACGCTAAGCCATAGCCTCGATCAAATAAAAAACCTCCAGCTTGCACGGGCTGGAGGTTTTTTGTTGGGGTGACCGAAACTGCCTCAATCCTGATAAAGCACGGTGACTGCGGTGCCCTCAGCCAGAATGCTTCCGCTGACCGTGCGGTCGTTTCCTTCATCGGGTTCTGCCATTTCAATGGCCACGTACCAATCGCCCGCAGGCAGCGTCACGCTCGTGTTCGCTCCAGAGTTATAGATCACGAAAATCTCGCTCCAGCTATCACCGTTGTTGGCCGCGCCGTGAATGTGGTTCACCATCACGCCAGTCGCAGGACTGTAAGTGCTGATGTTGTTATCAATCTCCTGCCAGGTGTTCATGCGAAAGCCCGGGTGATCCCGGCGATACGCAATGACGTCCTGATAGTATTCAAAGATATCGAGGTTATCGACCTTGAACTGCCAGTCGAACTGGTTGATCGAATCCGGCGACTTGTAGGAATTTTTCTCTCCCTGTTTGGTCCGTAAAAATTCCTCGCCCCCATGTAGAAATGGAATCCCTTGCGAGGTCAGCACCATGCCGTTGGCGAAGGTTGAAATCCGGCGCTTGTAGGTGGTGTTGCTGCTGTTGCCGTTCAGGTCGGCCCAGGCTTCGATCTTGTCCCACAAGCAAAGGTTGTCGTGCGCGGAAACGTAGTTAATGCACTGCTCGGGATCGTTGGCGAACATCGAATCCCAGGTGCTAACTGTGGTCGTTGGGCTGTAAGTATAGCGAATACCACCGCGGCTGCCGACTTGTATTTCCCACATGTTGCCGACTTGATTAAACGCGAGGCCGCCGCCAGAGCCACTGTCGTTGTTACCCTTGATGGCTTCACGATATTTCGGGTTAAAGCAGCCGACATGCGAATCCGCGATGAGCCCGATCGTGCCCAAACGCACGCGGTCGGCCTCGTCGGGATCGGTCGCATAACCATTCCACGGCTCGCCGTAGATGAGCAAATCGCGGTCAGGGAATTCTGTGTTCAGGTAGTCAGCCCATTCGGCAACATCCTCATAATCGAAGATCCCGATCAGGTCGAAGCGGAAGCCATCCACACCGATTTCGCCGACCCAATATTCGAGCGAATCGCGAATCATGCGGCTGACCATTGCTTCGCGCGGATTCACTGAATTGCCAGTCCCGGCCAAACCGTGTGTGCCCGGCGCGTTGACGTTAAAGTAGTCCATTGTAATGTCCGAAAACATGCGCTCCCCTTCGGGATGGGAGAACTGGATATTGCCGTTTCCGTCTTCGGTTTCGATGACCCAAGTGTGGTTGTAAACAACATCCATGATGACGCGGATACCGTTCGCGTGCAGTTCATCAATCATCGTTTTCAACTCTTCAATACGACCCAGATAATCATATGGATCGACCGCGTAACGCTCCTCCGGCACGTTGAAATTCTCTGGATCGTAGCCCCAGTTGTAACAACCAGCGGCGTCGAGTGGATCCTTCGCCGAACAGGTGCCGTAGTCATACATCGGCAGCAGTTGGACATGCGTCACGCCGAGGTCTTTCAAGTGCTGGAGTCCGGTGCTCACGCCGTTGTAGCTCGTGCCCGGCTGCACCATGCCAAGGAATTTTCCGCGTTTGTTCGCGTCCACGCCCGACGAACTGTGAATAGTGAAATCGCGCACGTGCACCTCATAAATGATGGCGTCCTCGCGTTCGTTAAGTGGCGGCGCTGCGACGCGTCCCCCGTAGGGCTCAGTCAGCGAGAGGTCGATCACGACATTGGTGTCTGTCCCGGGCACCACCATTCGCCCATACGGGTCGCGGACCTGCACGTCGTCGATAAGGAAATGATATTCCTCTAACACCAGATCGCCATAAACCTGAACCGCGTAGACGTCGGTGTAGCCATTCCCCTCCGGCTGTTTCAGCAACGTGTAAACATCACCGTCGACGGAGACTTTTACGTTGCTCGTATCGGGCGACCAGATGGCGAATGTCGTCAGCTCAGGTGTATACTCATGGCCGAGTTGAATTGGCTCCGCCGCGCCGAGTGACTCCATCGTGTAGGCGAGCGTATCGTCATTGAAAGAAATCAAATAATGCCCGGGCGCAATGCTGATGTCTCCGCCGCCTTGCTCGGCCACGCCATCCGGCTGGTTATCACCGTAGAATTCCGACCAGTCGCCAAAGCGATCAAACTTAAACCGGTCCGATGCCTGCCCAACAAAGTTCGCTTCAATTTGCCAGGTGTGATCGCCGACAAAAGTCATCGCGGCATTGCCCCAGCCGTTAATCGTTCCGCGAAAATACACCGCATCGAAATTCTTCGCGCTCATGTTTATGACACCATATTCGAGGGTGTCGTCATTGAGCATAATGATGTAGTCGCCCGCCTCGGTAATTGGGATGTCGCCGCCGCTTGGCTCCACTACGCCATCGAGCGCCGTGTCGCCAAGCTTACCCGACCAATCCTGCGAATAATCGAACACAAAACGGTCACCGGGATCGCCGTTAAAGGTCACCTCCGCCCACCAAAGATGATGGTCGACGAGTTCCATTTGCTCACTCAAGTCGAAGCTGTTCGGCGTGCCACGAAAATACACCTGCGTGTAGTTCCGCTTCGTTACGCGGTACTGCAACGTTTCGTCATTGAAAGTAATCCGGTAGTCCCCGGCACCGTAAAGTATCGGGATGTCCAGTCCGTCAGGGTCGGCAAAACCGTCGAGATTGTTGTCACCGTAGTTGCCGGAAAAATCAAAGGAGGTATCGAACTTGAACCGGTCCGGGCCACTGCCGTCGCCGGTCCCGGTAAAGCTTGCGTCAGTCAGCCACACGTTATCGCTGACCAGTGTCATCGCCTGCGTGCCCCAGGCATTGGGCGTGCCACGAAAATTGAGTTGATTGAAAATACTGGTCTGGCCGATCGCCAGACTGGCTGAGCCCAACAGGCCCGCCAGGATAGATGGATGGAGGGTGCGTTTCTTCACGGATTGAATCGAGGTTGAGGTTGCGTTTCGAGAATACACGGGAACCGCCGCATCGATGCGCATACGCGCGCGGGGCTACCGATATGCATAGCGAAACAAAGCAAATGCGGTAATTCCTTTTACTTTGGACAGTTGAATACCGCCGACGCCATCGCGACATCACAGACGTTGTTAAACTGTCCAACTGCTTCCCGCTTTTCGTTTTCGCAGGATCGGTTAAAGTGCGTTCCAGAAGCATACGTGCTTCATTCCCCTCTCAATCCCAACCCACCAATGCCCCACCAAACTCGATTGCCTGTGCAAGCTTGTGCGATGCGCACGCATGAAAGCGTCGGGCGTATATGAAATCCCATCCGCATAACGCACCCAAACATATCGCTATGAAACCACCAAAAAGCTGCTTGAGGAATTTCCTCAACCGAAACCTTAGGAGAGTCAGCGTCGCCACGCTCCTCCTTTTCACCGGGTGGAGTTCCACCCTGTATAGCCAGACAACCACCGCTGGCTCCGTCACCTCAGTCGCCACGCAAACTGAATCCGGTAAACAAAAAGCCGTATTCAATCTCAGCACCGGCGGCGTTTGCGAAATCATTCCGTATGCACCGGATGTTGTTCGCGTGAAGTTCGACTGGGGCGGCATTGAGTCCCATGAGGACGTCGCCATCGCCAAGCCGCTTGCGAACTGGCCGGCCTTCACCGCCACGTTTACCGACGGCTCCGTCTATACGATTGAGACCGATGAATTGATCGTGGAAGTCACCAAGAGCCCGAACATCAAAATCGATTTCGTCGATAAAACGCAAAGCGGCCAATACCTCCTCCGCGACAAACGCATGGAGTATGACACCGGCTACAACCCGTATGGGGACACCACGTTTCAACTGCTAAAAAGCAGTAATGACATTGCCTCCTGGTATCGCGTGCGAGTCGTCAAGGAAAGCCCCGCCAACGAGTCCTATTTCGGCCTCGGCGAAGTGCCTTTCCAGTTGAACCGCCGCGGACAAGTCGTGCAGGGTTGGAACTCGGACTCCTTCTATTGGAACGACCAGAAGAACCCAATGTACATGACGATGCCGTTCATGTATGGCGTGCAAAGCCCCACCGGCAACCACCCCGGCTTCACGTATGGTGTCTTCTGGAACAACCCGGCCCGCCCGAACTTCATGTTCCAGCGGGAGCGTCCCTACGGCGGAGCGCAGCGCAATCAACTGACCACCGTCAACGACCAGTTCTCCTTTGAAGCAACCGAGGGTTACGTCGATTACTTCTTCTTCGGCGGCGGTGAGGACCACACGCCGGCGGACGTGCTCAGTCGCTATTCCGAGTTGACCGGTATGCCCGCCCTGCCTCCGCGCTGGGGCCTCGGCCACCACCTCTCCCGCTGGACCTACACTGAAACGCAGATGCGCAACATCGTCGCCACCGCGCGTTCACAAGGCTATCCGCTCGACGCCATCTACTTCGACATTGATTACATGGACAGCGACCCGCACATCGTTCCGCCCGGCGGCACCTTCCAGGATAATGAATACCGCGGCAACAATGACATGCGTCAACTCACCTTCCAGGATGATCCGAACAACTCGAACTACTGGTTCCAGGATGGCGTGGGTCTCATCAGCTACTTGCACACGAACAACGTCAAAGCCGTGCCGCTCATCGAAGCGTGGTTCGCCACCGCCGATCCGCTCTGGACTGAAGCGAACAACAACTCGCACCTGATCTCGAACAACAACGGCAGCACATCGATCAATTGGCTGTTCTTCGGGGATGTGTCCTATCTGGACTTTACCAGCTCTGCCGCGCAAAGTTGGTGGAAAGGCAAGCAACAGGATTACCTCGACACCTACGCCTTCGATGGTATCTGGAACGACCTCAACGAGCAAGCCGACGAACGCGACACCGTTCAGCAATCGCAGCCGATCCCATTGGACGGCCTCTACGACACGGATGGACGCTACGGCTCCAGCAACAATGACTACCGCCGCCAACAAATTTACCTGAAAAACACCTATAATGTTTATCAGGCAAGTAACACCTACGAGACGCTGGCCGAACAATACCCGAATACGCGTCCGTTCGTGCTTTCCCGCGCTGGCTGGCCCGGCATTCAACGCTACGCCTTCAACTGGAGCGGCGACAACGTCAACGAAAGCGCGGGCGGTGCCTATGGACAGGGTCCGAGCCTTCGCGTTGGTCTTAGCACGATGATCTCTGGCCAGGTCTACTTCGGCCATGACCTCGGCGGCTTCCTGGGCAGTGTTTCCAGCGAGTCCATGACACGTTGGGCGCAGTGGTGCAGCCTCATGCCATTCTTCCGGAACCACTCCGGCAAGTGGGACCAACTCCGCGAGCCGTGGCTCTACGCCAACTCGGCCGACATCAAGGCCGCACTGGAACTGCGTTCCGCGATCATGCCGTATTTCTATTCGCTGGCTTATCGCGCATCGACCACAGGACAACCGCTGAACAATCCGTTGTTCTTCTCCTTCCCGAACGATCCACAAACCCACCAGGCAAGTAGCGACTATGACTTCATGGTCGGCCCGTATTTGTTGGCGTCACCCGTCACACAAACCGGGGCCACGCAGCGCAGCACCTACCTGCCCAGCGGCACAAACTGGTATTACTGGCACGACGACTCGTTCCACAGCGGCGGTTCCTCCGTTACGAAGTCCACGCCGATCAGCGTCATGCCGATGTATGTCGCCGAAGGCGGCATCATCCCGATGCGTCCCGTGCTTCAATATGCCAATGAGTTCCAGCCGGAAGAGTTGACCATCCACGCCTGGCCCAGCGAAGACGAAACCACGTTCACGCTCTATGACGACGATGGTGAATCCTTCGACTACGAGGGCGGTGAATACGCCCTGACCGAGTTGACCAACCAGACGACGAGCGGCTTGTGGACCTTTAACATCGGCGCAAAGCAAGGAACCTACGACCACGGTCATGATTACTACATGGTGGTTCGCCACGCAATCGATGCGCCGACTTCGGTGGAGATCAACAGCGTCGCCGCGTCCTCCTACGGCAGTCTCGGCGCACTGCAGGCAGCCTCATCGGGCTACTTCTATGACAGCAATGAACGCTGCCTCTACGTGCGCACCGATGAAACCAGTCAGGCCGTAACGATCTCCGCGGGCGACAACTCTGCCAACCAGATCACCCTGTATTACATCACCGACTTCGCAAACCTCATCCACTACGATGCAGGCATCGACAGCACGTGGACAACCTTCCCCGGCGAGGCGCTCAGCAGCAGCATCTATCCGGGCGTAAAGTCGTTCACGATTAGCGACACCAGCGCGGAGTTCGCCTTCACCGACGACGGCACGAACTGGGACAACAACGGCGGCGGCAATTATACAATCAACGCAGCCGGAACCTACACCATTGATCCCGTTTCCGGAACCATTGTCAGCGGCGCGCCGCAGGAGTTCACGATACATTACCTCGCGCCTTCGGGCTGGACGACTGCCCGCATGCACTACAGCGCCAATGGCGGCGACTGGACGGCATTTCCCGGCACGAGCATGGGCGTGAGCTCCGCGGATACCGATTACTTCGAGCTGACCGTGTATGGCAACGAGTTGACCCAGATCGCCTTCACCGATGACGGCACGAACTGGGAAAACAACAGCAACGCCAACTACACGATCACCACACCCGGCACCTACACCATCGACTCGACGGACAACTCCATCGCCAGCGGACCTCCCGGGGGCATCCAGTTGTTCTATGAAACGACCTGGCCCTCGGCCTACGTCCACTACAATGCGGACGGCGGCGGCTGGACCACCTCGCCCGGCGATCAAATGCAGGCCACCGCGATGTCGAACTTCAAATACATCGAGATCGACGCCGACACCCTGGAGTTCGCCTTCAACGACGGCAACGGCACGTGGGACAGCAACAACGGCAGCAACTACACCATCACCCAGCCAGGACTCTACACCGTAGGCTTTGGTGGAAACCTGCTCCCCGGCTACAATCCGATCCGCATCGAGATCTACTACGACTCGGCATTCACTCCGGACACCCACATGCACTACAATGTGGAT
Source organism: Puniceicoccales bacterium (assembly GCA_050285865.1). Taxonomy (GTDB): domain Bacteria; phylum Verrucomicrobiota; class Verrucomicrobiia; order Opitutales; family Cerasicoccaceae; genus Cerasicoccus. Next base: position 439 of record JBNNDZ010000219.1, on the reverse strand, counting down.
GGCCTCGGCTGGACCACCATGCCCGGCGACTTGATGGACGAGGATCCCGCCTTCCCCGGCTACGAACACATCATCATCGAAGGCACATCAATCGAGTTCGCCTTCACCGATGACGGCACGAACTGGGACAATAACGGCGGCAGCAACTACACCATCGCGAGCCCCGGCGTGTTCAGCATCGACTCATCGACAAACTCCGTGACCTCCGGCTATCCGGCTGTGACGATCTACTACTCCACGCCGTGGACCAACGCCAACATCCACTACGATGCGGATAGCAGCGGCTGGACCACCTCGCCCGGCGTCGCCATGAGCAACAGCTCCGTATCCGGCTACAAGGTAGTGACCATCGACGCAACCAATGTCGAATTTGTCTTCAACGACAACAACGGCACGTGGGATAGCAACGGGGGCAACAACTACACGATCAGCGGCAAGG
>JBNNDZ010000218.1:0-5032 GCA_050285865.1 Puniceicoccales bacterium | reverse complement strand
AACGTTTAGCGATTTGCCCCATGCCAACGCTCACTGATTCCGAACTACGGGCTTTTATCCAGTCTCTGCCCAAGACTGAACTGCACTTACACATGGAAGGCGGCCTGCCGCTGGAGTTGTTGGAGGAGGTTCGCCCTGGTTGTGGGGCACCAGCGAGTTGGGCAGACGGGTTCAAATTCCGCGACTTCGCTCACTTTGAGGGCGAGTTGCTGGACATGGCCTTTGCCTTTTATACCTCGCCGGAGAATTACCACCGTTCGGCCAAAATGCAGTTCGAGCGTTACTTGGCGATGAATGTGCGCTACGTGGAAACGAGTTTTGCCAGCGGCCTGATTGAGTTTGGCGGACTCAATGTTCGTGAAGTGTTTGAGGCGATTCGTGACGCGGCTCCGGATGGCTTGGAAATACGCGTTTTCATGGGCATTCACCATAATGGATGCGGCGCGAAAATGCGCCCCGTCATAGAGGATTCGCTGACGTGGAGTGGCTTTGCCGGTTTGGATTTGCACGGCGTCGAGGAGACACCCATTGAGCCCTGGACGGCTGAAATCTATGAAGCTGCGCGCAAGGCAGGTAAGTTTACCAAGGCCCACGCCGGGGAGTTTATGGGGGCGGATTTCGTCCGCCGCATGATCGAGGAAATCGGTGCCGAGCGTATTGAACACGGCGTGCGTTCAGTCGAAGCCCCCGAAGTTGTTGCGTTGTTGCGGGAACGTGGCATCGCGCTGGACATGTGCCCCATCAGCAACGCCAAGCTCATGCCTGGCATCACGCTGGATAACCACCCGATCCGCGAACTTTACGATGCAGGCGTCAAAATAACGGTTAACACCGATGACCCGATTTCATTTGGTAATAACTTGATCGACGACTACGAAGCCATTGCCCGTCATCGTGGTTTTACCCGCGCGGAGCTCAAGCAACTCGCTCGCAATGGTTTGGAAGTAGCGCTCGTTGGTGAGTCCACCCGAAAGGCATGGCTGGACGAACTGGACGCCATCGCTGTTTGATGTGCCCGTTCTCCGCTTCCCGCATTGACCTTAGGGCGACTCGCCGCCAACCATCGTTCGCGTGAATCCGCAAATTCCGCCACCGCCCGACACCGGGTTCCCTGTCCACCAGATGGACCCATTCCTCGTGCGTTTTCCCGAGGCGTGGCCGTTGGACGGTATTCGCTGGTATGGGCTGGCCTACATTGCGGGTTTTGCAATCGCGTGGTTCTTACTTCGACTTTATTGGAAAAAGGGCCGCTCGCCTTACAATCCAGTTCAGCAGGCGGATTTGCTTACGGCAATCGTGATCGGGGTCATTGTCGGCGGGCGTTTGGGCTATTATTTACTCTACCGATTCGACGCACTCCTGGCTAATCCGCTGATCCTTTTTAAGGTCTGGGAAGGCGGGATGGCGAGTCACGGCGGCATGGTCGGCATCGTGATTGCGTTGATCTGGTTTGCGCGCAAGACGCAGACGTCATTCTGGCAGGCAGCTGATGTCACGGTGACCTTGGGCCCGCCCGGGGTCTTTCTCGGACGAATCGCGAACTACATCAACGGGGAACTTTACGGGCGAGAGGCATCCGTCCCCTGGGCAACGCATTTCCTCGATGTGCAGTGGATTCCGAGCATTGGCGCTTGGCAATATGTGTGGACACCGCCCGTGCATCCCTCGCAGCTATATCAGGCGGGCATGGAGGGCTTGCTGCTGGCGTTGTATCTCCAATTTCGGTTTTGGATGGTGGATCCCGCCAAACGCGTGTGGGGGCAATTGGCGGGGGAATTCCTGATCGGCTATGCCGTGCTACGTATCCTTGGTGAGGTCTTTCGGGAGCCTGATGCAAGTCTCATCCTGGGAATGTCGCGGGGGATGTTTTATTCGCTATTCATGATCCTGGCGGGGGCGGCGATTATTATCGTCCGGCGACAAAAAATGCAGGGTTCGGTTTGAAATCTGGCTGCATTTCGACCACCATTAGGCCATGGAAACAGCCACTCTACTGGATCGTCCGACCGCCACCACGGACCGGGAATTAAAGTCCCATGCATTTGAAACTCCGTTGGGAGGGATGATCGCGATTGCCAGTGACGAGGCCTTGCTCCTCTTGGAATTCAATGAGCGCCGTGCGCTCGAAGCCGGACTTGAGCGCGTGGCTTCCCAGGGTAATGTTTCACCCGGTCGCAACGCGATCACGGACCAGATTGAACGGGAATTGGGCGAATATTTCGCCGGTGAGCGTCAGGTTTTTGAGACGCCGATTGAGTTGGGTGGTACTGCGTTTCAGCAGGAAGTTTGGCGTGCGTTGATGATGATCCCGTATGGTGAAACCTGGTCTTACCGGGAACTCGCGCAATTCGTCGGCAAACCGACGGGCTCGCGTGCTGTCGCCGGTGCGAATGGGGCGAATCAGCTTGCGATTATTGTGCCGTGTCACCGCGTTATTGGCGCAGATGGCAGCCTTAGCGGTTATGCGGGAGGCGTAGAACGCAAGCAGCGCTTGCTTGAGATCGAGCGGGCGATGTTGCTCTAATTGCCACCCGCGCTGACGCGCTCTTTCTCGGTGATGTTGCGCTCGCGTTGGTTGAGCTCTTCCCGTAGCTGCTCGAGCTCGGTTTGCAGGACTTCCTGCTTCTGTGCCTTATCGAAAAGTGAATTTTCGCTGATTTCCAAGAATTTCTCGCGTTCTTCGAGGACCTGATGCGCTTCCATGATCGGTTGCTTCAACTCGTCTGCGAGATTGCGGAGTGTTTCCACTTCGGCCCGCAGGTTTGCGACTTCCTCGCGCAAAGAAATAAAGTCTTCATTGGATGCAATGTCACCTGAGATCGGCGCTTGCGGTTCGGCCACTTCCAGGGGTTCAGGGACCTGTTCGACTTTGTTTGGGGCGCTGAATGGAGCCAGTGCTACTTTGATGCCGCCTTTGCCGCCCGACTTGTCTTTGGCGAGTTTGAATTCGGCAGGGTCGCGTTCGAAAATAATCCACTCCGCGTCCTCGTCCTCAGCGTTGGAGATATGGAGAACTGACACCTGAGCGGCGGCGTTTTGCTCCTTTACTTTGCTGACGTCAGGCAGGGAAACGAGGTTGTCCTGCACCTCGCCATCGATGGCTACCCACCACGAATCTTCTTCGTCGTGTTTGAGCATCCACTGCTGAAGTTCCTTGAGGGTCATAAGGGGAAATTGGGAATTAACGACAATGGGAGGCGTGCTTTCAAATAAAAACCGCTTCTGTCACAAGAATGCGGCGATTGACACTTTTGTAAAGCCTAGAGCATTTTTCCTTTAAATGGGTCGATCAGGCCCCAGTGATTTTCGTGCCAGCCTGCCACACTCAAGCCGCCTTGCGCTGCACCCAATCTATTCCCCACCTGATTCGGCCTATTGAAAGGAAAATCGCTTTAGACGTAAAACCCCCCACCACGCAGAACTTCATCATCATACAATGCGCAGACCTGTCCGGTGGCCAATGCGCGTTGCGGTTCATTGAATTCCATGTGAACGGAATCGCCTGCAGGCCTCACCATTGCTGGTGTTGGGCGGTCTCGGTAGCGGACGCGGGCTAGCATTGGAGTAGGGTCTGCAATTGGAGTATTTACCCAGCTTAGGTTTTGCAAAATGAAGTCAGACCCCCAGAGGCCGGGTGAGTCTGGCTGGTCAAAGGCGATCACCAGTTTATTCTCTTCGTAGTTTTTTCCAACGACAACAAAATGTTCATGGTCGGTATTGCTGGGGATTCCGATGCCGTGGCGTTGGCCGATGGTGAAATGATGCAACCCGGGATGTTCCCCCAGGACTTTGCCTGTTTCTGCACGAATGATTTCACCCGGACGATCGGGGATGTAGTGGCGCAGGAAGTCGTTGATGTTCACTTTGCCCAGAAAGCATATTCCCTGGCTGTCCTTGCGCGTGGCGTTGGGCAGGTTGCGCTCACGGGCGATTTCGCGGACCTTGGGCTTGAGCATTTCTCCGATGGGGAATAGGGCGTCTTGCAACTGCTCCTGTTGAACGAGCGCGAGAAAGTAGGATTGGTCTTTGTTGGGGTCGAGTCCCTGGAGGAGGTCGCTGCTGCCGTCTTCATTATCTCGGCGTCGACAATAATGGCCGGTTGCAACGGAATCGAAGCCCTGATTCTTGGCGAAATCACGGAAAACGCCGAATTTCATTTCCCGGTTGCACATGATGTCTGGGTTGGGCGTGACTCCACGGCGATAGCCTTCGACGAGATATTGGACAACGCGATCGCGGTAGTCGTCGATCAGGTTAATTACCTCGAAGTCGATCCCGATGTGTGCGGCCACAGCCTTGGCTTGGCGGATGTCTTCCTCCCATGGGCAATCGGCAAGGATGTCGCTGCCTTCTTCATTCATCCACGTGCGCATGTAGGCCGCGGATACGTCGTAGCCTCGATCTTTCAGAAGCAGAGCCGCCACGGCGCTATCAACGCCGCCGGATAGCGCAACTAGAATTTTCCGGGGTTCTGTCATGATAAAACCCCGAACGTATGCCTTGCCTTAGTGCATGGCAAGCGCACGAACCTAATTTAGCGGCGACGGCGTATTGTGACTGCCGCCAGCGCAATGACTCCAGCGAAGATGGCGTAGGTCGAGGGCTCGGGCACGGCCGATGTGCCGGTAACCTGAATGCTATCGAAGGCGACCTCTTCGTTGGCACCGCTCATCGAAACGTAAATGATCAGGTCGAGCGTCGTGCCAGCAGCAATTGGAAGGTTGCTACTAAAGCGCTGCATGGCACCCGTCAGGCGTGTTCCATCGCCATAGCCATCAAAGTTGGTATCGTTCGCGATTGGTTCGTTGATTTCATCGTCGAGGAATTCGTAGTTGAACCAAATGCCGTTTTGTTCGGCACCTCCATCAACGCGGTAATTCAATTGAAACACATCCGCCAAGTCGTAACCGCCGGATCCAGGTGGGTTAGGATTGCCTGCAGCGAAAAGGCCGGAGATTGCGATGTCGGTGAAATTGGAGATATCGATACCGGTGATTGTGAGCGTTTGCAGAGGTTCGCCGTCATTGTCGTC
>JBNNDZ010000217.1:0-6783 GCA_050285865.1 Puniceicoccales bacterium | reverse complement strand
GGTGTTATCCAAATTGAATTTGCCCAGATTGTTGTCGGTCGTTTCACCGAAGGTGAGGCCGCTGGCGGTAACAGCCGGATTCAATCGAGCGTCATAAAAGTTGACGCCGTCACTGAAGCGAATCTCGAAAGTGCTTTGAGTGTCGACGACGGTGTCGGACACTTGGAAAGTAAACGTGGTGGAAATCGTATCGTTGATGCCAAGCTCATAGGTGTTTGGCAGCGCCGCAGTTGCAAAGGTGTTCTTTGAGGAGCTGAACGACAGTGTGCCTCCGGAATTGCTGATTTGGCTGGCGGCACCTGTGTAATCGAACGTGAGGTCCGAAACGCTGTTCACCACGACTTGAGCAGAGGCGGATGCGCTGGCCAGTAGCGCACTGGTAAGGAGTATATAGGTTGTCTTAAGCATGATTTTTTCTTGGGTATAGAGGTTTATATAATGTTGGTGAGGGTACTGTTGTGATTTTAAAGAGACGCGCCATTAAGCATGATTGGCGACGGCTACGTTCATTTCTACGGATTTGGTCGTGGTGTATTGGCTACCGATGTTGTCTTTAACAACGACGCTGCCTAAGTGCTCGCCGAGGTCTGCGAGCATTTCTTTACGAAAGCCTTGGTGGAGAATGTTGTCCTTGATGATGCAATGGTTGAGGCCGCCATAAACGATTCCCCAGTCGGGGGATGGGCCATCGCCGTTTGGGTCGTTCGGGTCGTCATGGCCAACTTGGCAAACGTTCTGTGAGATGATGACTGACTCCGCATTGATGCAGCGAATGTGGGAGGAATCGTAGGGCTCACTGCCGCAGCGGGCGGGTTTCCCATTGCGGTAAATGACGTTCCCTGTAACGGTGATTTGCGATGCAGGGACGCCGTTACGGTCTCTCAACTCAATGGCAGGACCACCATGGCGGTCGAAGAAATTCCCGGTAATGTTATAATGATCGCCGCCGTGGATTTCGATTCCAGCCGTAAAGTTCCATTCGACGCGGTTGCCAGTGAAAGTCACCGATGCATTTTCTTCGTAGGCACCCATCCCAGCCTGTTCATTACCGGATAGCCAGTTATCGAGAATAAAGCCATCCCAGCCGCGAAGCCAGATGCCGTTGCCACCGTTGGACGATATCATGCAATGACGAATGCTGAAGCACCACGCGCGGTTCAGGTTGACGCCGTTGCCAGTGAAGCCGTTGATGCGGCAACCGTCGATCAGTAGCGTGTTTTCCTCGCCGTAGCCGCCAAAGGATTCGTTGTCGAGGTTGATGCCATGCGTGTGTTGGCCCAGTTGATGACCCTCCAGACAAAGTCCGACGATGGATACGCCGATGCAACCCGTTACATCCAAGAGACCCGTTGCGGATGGGTCATTGAGCTCCAATACTGAACCACCGGTGTCACGATATCCCCAACTGGGATTTCCAACGAGGCCGCAATACGATGGGATTTTGAGTGTGGATGTCAAAAAACGTCCTTCAGGCACCAGCACGGAGCAACGTAATTCTGCGGCATGATCGAGCGCAGCTTGGATGGCAAGCGTGTTGTCGGTCTTACCATCGCCGACAGCTCCAAAGTCTAAAATATTCAACATAGCGGTGAAAATACAGGGCTAGGGGAGAGTGCTCTTGTGTAATGTATCTACTATCCAAAACTTTCTCGGTGCTTCAAGGCGGCCACCTTGAAACCATATTCAGTAATTTTGTGAATACGGTTCCAAATCGCTCCTGTTGATCGGTTAAAGGATGTCCGTCAATGTGAGGTTTTTCTCGCTAACCCAGATCTCACCATTATGAATTACCTAACTCGTTGCTTCATTACAGCATTTGCGACCCTTTCCCTGGCGGCATCCACCGCCTCAGCCAACTGGCTTAATGTCGTTGATTACAAAGAGATCGAGGGCGGCGATAATCTAACGCTGCATATCGCGACGCCACCTGGACATACTGCGGCGGACAAAACTCCGGTCATCATCTTCTTCTTCGGAGGAGGTTGGGTGAACGGCAAACCCGGTCAATTTTATCCTTACATTCAGGATTTGTCCAAAAAAGGCATCGTAGCGATTTCCGCGCAGTACCGCACGAAATCCAGTCACGGTGTTACGCCAGTTGAATGCGTGCAAGACGGTAAGTCTGCCATCCGCTACGTTCGTGAGCACGCAGCAGAGTTGGGCATTGATCCAGACAAGATCATCGCGGGTGGTGGTTCGGCTGGTGCGCACGTCGCCGCATGTTCGGTCATCTCTGACAGCCCGGAAGACCTCTCGGACAACCGCTCGATTAGTGCGCGCCCGCAGGCATTGGTGCTGTTGAATCCAGTTCTAAGTACGGGCCCCGGCTACTATCGCCATGGATATATCGATCAGGTAACGGGCGATAATTCCTGGCGCACGCTTTCGCCGTTTGATAGCATCGACGCCAATTTCCCGCCCACGCAAATTCAGGTGGGTACGAACGACAACGTGCTTCCGGTGGAGCTGGCTGAACGTTTTGAGCAAGCGATGACGGCGGAGGGTATCGAGTGTGACCTGGTGCTCTATGATGGTGCCAAACATGGCTTCTTCAATAAGCCCGAATACCGTGACCAGGTTGTGGCTAAGATCGAAGAGTTCCTGCGCGGCCTGGGCTACCTCCAGTAGGAGGGGCTCGAGGTTGACATGGACGCGAAACTCGTACCTTGTAACCTTATCCAAGCTCCGCGTGACAAATCTGAGAACGTAACTTTACGCGACATTGCGCGTGAGGCGGGCGTCAGTTTGGCGACAGTCTCGCGAGCATTGCGTGATGACCCGGTCACGGCGCAAGCAACGCGGGATAAGGTGATGGAGGCGGCGGCGAAATTGAACTATCGCCCGGACCCGGCTTTGCAGGTTTTGATTGAACGCCGCTGGCGTGGGCGCCGTTCCAATGAAGGCCTCAACGTCAGTTACATTTTTGACAGCCACGACCTTACCGATACGCACGAGATCGAGTATAAGCGTTATCGTGCTGCGAGTGAGGCGCTCGGCTACACCTTGATCCCGGAAGACCTCCGTGATTATCCCAATGTGCTCAAACTCATCCAGCGGATTGAAGCCAAAGGGGTGAGTGGGTTGGTGCTTTCTTACATTTCAGATGCGCCTTACGATATCAGCGAACTGCTCAATCGATTTGCCGCAGTAAGTATTACGGTATCGCGATTGCAGCCGGATTGCCCCATTGTGATGCATGCCGAATTTCAGGCGATTGAAAATGTCTGGCGTCGATTGACGGACATGGGATACCGGCGCATCGGCGTATTATTTGAAGACTATCCGGAGTCCTTCACGATGGACCAGCGTCTCGGTGCAGTCTACTGCCGTCAGCACCACCAGACACGCGGTAAGAGCCGCATACCGATTCAGTTTTGTAAGATCGGTGATGATGCCGCTAATGATAAAGTTGGGAAATGGGTTGAGCGTTATCAGCCAGATGTCGTGCTTGGCGACACGCACCATCATTACGAAACGCTAGTGTCATTGGGCTATTCAATCCCCGGCGATCTGGCGTTTGTCTCAGTAAATATGTGGGATGCGGAACACATCGGCGAGATCGCCGGTTACTTCCGGGACAATGTTATTTTGCTTCGCCGGGCGCTGCAGCTTTTGAATCTGATGCTACGCTCCGGTCGACGTGGTGTCCACCAATCCGACTTGGTGGAAATCGTGAGCGGCGAGTGGAAAGACGGTGCCAGCTTGCCCGTGGTCAAGTAGTGGCGTTACGCAGGTTCGCTGACGGTAAGCCGGAAAGTGCGAATCTCGCTGGGTTGGTAGCCGATGCGGATTGCCTGTGTTTCGATGTGTATTTCACCCGATTCCAAGCGGATAGGGCCGGTGTAGAGTCGCCAACGATCGGGTCGGTCGTCGGCATAGCGGAAGGCAATAGAGGCCCCTTGCGTGACGGATTGAAGAACCAATGCCGCCGGTGCCTGCGCGCTGATTTGCTCTGGCAGGACATCGAACCCGGGGCTGGAAACCTGATTGCAAACGGCGACTGGCGCAATCGTCTGCGGCTGGACTCCATCTGGATACCAGCGTCGGACCATTTCGCTTTCGGGAATTTCGCCCCAGTCACCGACTTCATCGAGCCAGGTATCCATCGCGCTTTGCAGACGATTCAACGCGTCCGCGTAGGATGGGTCATTGGCGAGGTTGTTGATCTCGTATGGGTCCGTCTCGGTGTCGTACAGCTCGTTGACGGGTCGGCTTTCGGCAAAAAACAGTGTTTCCTGCAACGGCGTTAAATCCTCCTGCAAATGCAGCCTCCAGATTTCCTGCTGGATCGGGTGGTGGTCGAGGTAGCGATTCCACGCCGCGCGCGGGGCATCCGGATAATAATTGCGGATGTATTTAAAACGGTGGTCTCGCACGGCACGAACACGATCGTAGGTGCAGTCATGACGGTCGCGGGAGGCAAATATGAATTCACGCGGCGTAGTTATGTCTTGCCCGAGAAATGCCTGGCCTTGCATGTGGCTTGGTATGTCGAGGCCCACGAGTGACATCACTGTCGGGGCAAGGTCAATACTGCTGACAAGGTCATGGCAAATGCTGCCCGCCTCCAGTTCTCCGGGCCAGCGGACGATCATTGGAATGTGGATGCCGGAATCATACGGCCAGCGTTTGCCGCGCGGCAAGGGGCCGTGGTCACTCCAGTGAAAGACAATGGTGTTGTCTGCCAAGCCGTCCTCTTCCAACTGTTGAAGTAACTCGCCGAACTTTTTGTCGTTATGTGCGATATTGGCGTACATCCGCGCCATGGACTCCCGAACTTTCGGCGTGTCGGGGAAATACGGTGGTAGGGATATCTTTGCCGGATCGACGACGGGTGCCGGGGACTTGTCTTCCCACATGCCGCTTTCGTGGGAGGTCTCCAGATTGAATACGGAGAAGAACGGCTGGTCGGGGTCGGGGCGATTGCGCCAGTGCGCCTGCAAGTTCAACTCATCCCAGGCAGTAACCGGGGATTCGAACTGGTAGTCCGTTTTTTGGCAGTTTGTGCAGTAATAACCTGCGCGACGAAGATACTCTGAGAAGCATTTAACATGCGGCGGAATGACGGCCGAGTAGGGGGTGGGCATTTCACCCGCGCCCTCCGTTTCGTGGGTGGTGCGCATGTGATGGGCACCCATAGAAATCGCGTATTGCCCCGTGATAATAGCTGAGCGACTCGGTGCACATACCCCCGCAGTCGAGTAAGCCTGCGGCCATCGGCAGCTCTCGGCTGCGAAGCGATCAACATTCGGCGTCTGCGCAATTGGGTCGCCGTAGCACCCGTAGAATGGGTTGGTGTCTTCGAAGGAAATCCAGAGAATATTGGGGCGGTCGGTCATAGCGAATACGGGGAACTTACATTTTTCCACGGCGTGCTTCAAGCTCGGTGCGTATGCCCTGCATGGTCGTCTGTTCAAAAAGTTGTCGCGTCAACATGTTGGAGAGACACCAGCGGATAGCGCTAAGGCCATATCGGGGAACTAGGAGCTTCCGCAGCGATTTTGCTCATAGAATAATATTCTTCATATACCAACGACGGTAGTCATCGTTGAGCGCGAACAGGAAATAGACACCGCTGATCGTCGGGCGCATGCTCCATTTACGGCGGTAAACCAGCTCATATCCGTCGTTGTCTTTCAGGGCCAGCGCGACGGGCAGGACGTTATTTTTTATGGAAGCAATGGGTACCTGGACCGGTGACAGTGGGTCGAGGGGATAGATTTCCTCGTTGGCATTCATCACCAGGCTTTGCGGCGAAAGATTGTAAACGACGATGTTACCCTCGGGAATGTTTTCCGAAGATGTATTCACTGCAAAGACACGCGTGTTTTGTTGCCCAACTTCGGGTGAAATCAAAACGATGATTGCGCTGGTCCATTCCAGGCCGAACTCGACATTAAAGGCGGGTTGATAGACAGGCTTTTCATCGACCACTTTGCGCAGGTAGAGCGTAAGCTCTGGTGTGCCGGTATAGGGGTAGGGTGCCGTCATCTGGTTACGCTGCAAGTCGATGTGCGCATAGCCCTCGGGGCCCTGATAGTAAAGATCGGGAAGCTCGTCGGTCAGGTTCTGTTTGGCAATGGCCCCGGCAGATAGCTGGGTGCGTGCCGTGAAAAGCATCACCTTAAAATCTAGCGAGCACGTGCTTGGAGATTGTGCGGCGAGTGGGCCACCAAGCATGAGTAGGAGCGCGATGAACACGCTTTGAATAATTCTTACTGGAGCGGGGTTTGCCATTGGAAATCGATGATGCGAAATTGACGACCAAAGTTTTGGTTGATGGCCGATACTTGATGCAGCGGCGTTTCCGGAGCATCGCCGCTTGCTTTGTCGACAAAGTTGGGGGTCCGCTGAACCGTTACGCGGCATTGCGCGCGGGCTAGTACATCCCCGGTGAGTGGGTCGATGGACTCGCCGTAAGCGTGGATTACAAAAGTGTCCGAACGAACCGAAATATAGGGGCCCATTGCGTCGAGCAGGTCGAGCTGCGTCAGGTATCCGGGAATCCCGGCAACGCGGTCCCCAATGCTGGCCTGGATGTCCAACTCGCTGTAGATCTGATTGAGGTCTACTTCGCGCAGTTCGTAATTCGGATTATTAAAGCGTGAATCGCCATCGGGGGATTCTTCGTTGATTTCGGACATGTCAATGGCGGCCTGAAGGGCACCGACCATCATCGCGCGGGCTTCATCGTTGCCCGTTTGAGCGTAGTCCTCTTCGCGCTCGGAACGGTAGTCCGTGTGATCGCGCACGCGGTTGACGAAATGGGACATGGAAATGAAT